>JAXDJK010000599.1:0-4787 GCA_034665665.1 Acidobacteriota bacterium | reverse complement strand
GCCGATGGCCTGGATCAGGTGGGTCTTGCCGAGGCCGGCGCCACCATAGATGAAGAGCGGATTGAACGAGCCGCTCGGGTTCTCGGCGATCGATTTCGAGGCGGCGTACGCCAGTTCGTTGGAAGGGCCGGCCACGAAGGATGCGAAGGTATAGCGCGGGTTGAAGTTCGCCGTGGGACGATCCTCGCGGATCGGGGGAGGGGCCACGGACGAGGTCATGACCAGGTCATCCGTGAAGCCGTCATCGCCCACGACGAAGTGGACCTGCACCCTTTCGGGTGAGATCTCGTTCAGCACGCCGCGGATCTGCGTGCCGAAGCGTTCCCGGATTTCATCGACGTAGCGTTGCGTGGGGACGGAGATGTCGAGCGTGTCGCCTTTCTGGGCGACGAAACGCGTCGGCGCGAGCCAGTTGTCATACTCCGTCCTGTCAACGACTTGCTCGATGCGGGTGAGTACCTGGCTCCAGATATTCATGGGGGGAGACGACGCTATCTTGTTGAGAATCCACAGCTTTTCCACAGTTGTGGAAATTGTGGTCACTCTGACAGGGGGAGCGAGTCTAGCACAGCGGTTCGGGGCCGTGAAGGCTCTGAATTGGCGTGCCGGTCAAGTGGAATAAGGCCGCGTTTGGGCCACGTTTGCCCGCTCTGCCTGTGGACTGCGTTGACCGCGTCGTGCCCGGCTACTATACTCGCCGCTTTCTTTTCAGAGGGTTAGATCAATGAAGCGTACTATTCAGACGAACAACCGCCGTCGCAAGCGTACGCACGGTTTCCTCGTCCGCATGCGGACCAAGGACGGACAGGCCGTCCTCTCGCGTCGTCGCCGTAAGGGCCGCAAGCGCCTCGCTGTCTAGCGGGCGCTCGCGGTAAACCGGTGGATCGCCCCGCCCTCGAGGCGCTGCCCCGCGCCGTCGAGGCGCTGCCCAAAGCGAAACGACTGGCAAAACGCCGCGAGTTTCTTCGGGTTTACGAATCGGGGCAGAAACTCTTTTCCCGCTACGCGGTGCTCTTCTTCATGCCGAACGGCCTGCCCCATTCGCGCGTCGGCATCACCGCTACCAAGAAGCTGGGGAAAGCCCACGCACGCAATCGCGCGAAACGCTGGACCCGCGAGGTCTACCGGCGTCAGCGCGGGCCCCTGGCCCTCGACGGCCGCTCGCTCGACATCGTCGTCAACGTCAAGCCGAGTGCCGAAGGCGCGTCCTTCGACGACTACAGCCGCGACCTCGCGCGCGTCCTCCAACGCCTCCCAACCACTCCCGGTGGACGCTGAGCCCCTATGCCCATCGCTCGCGGTGCCGCCCTGGTCCTGCTCCGCTTTTACAAGCGCTTCGTCTCTCCTCTGCTCCCGCCGATGTGCCGGTTCGAGCCGACCTGTTCCGTTTACATGATGCAGGCCATCGAAAAATATGGTCTCCTGCGCGGCGGCTGGCGCGGTCTTCGACGCCTGTCCCGCTGCCACCCGTTCAACCCTGGAGGTTGGGACCCCGTCCCTTGAAATGGAAAAGAGAATCTTTCTCGCAATCGTGATCTCGATTGGTCTGCTCTGGATCTGGGCAGCCGTGGCACCCAAGATTTTCCCCGAGCTCGCCAGGAAACCGCAGCCCGCCGCAACGTCCACCGCCGCGACCCGGACGTCTACCGCCCCGACCACCACCGCTCCCGGCCTGTCGACTCCTGTCCCGGCCGGCGCAACGCTGGCCCAGGGCGTTACCGCCGCCGTACCGGCTGCCCCGATCGCTGCCGAGCGCGTGCAGCTCACGGTCATCGACCGCCCCGACTACGTGGCCACGTTCTCGAACCGCGGCGCGCAGATGGTGTCGTTCAAGCTGAAAAAGTACCAGCGCCAGCGCGGCACCGATCCGGTCGAGCTCGTGAAGACGCGCCCCGCCGACTACGCGAACTACCCCTTCTTCATCACCTCCACGAACCCGGCCCTGCACAACCAGCTCAACCACGCCCTCTGGGCCGTGAGCGAGCGGGATGACCGCGGCGCTCACGTCATCGAGTACCGCTACGCCGCCGGCGGCATCAGCGCGACGAAGAGCTTCCGCTTCGGCGACAGCCCGTACCTCTTCGATTACGCGGTGGCGCTCTCGCCCGCCACGCCGTACCGCATCGGTATCGGCCCCGGTATCCGCAACCTCGGTGCGGACGAGAAGGACTCCCGCGTGGTCATGACCGGCAACGGCGTGGTCAAGGCCAACGACAAGTTCAAGGTCATCAACCGGCTCAAGTCCGCCGGCATCCAGACCTATAGCGGCGTGCAGTACCTCGGCGTCGAGGACAACTACTTCATGACCGTGCTCCGCCCCTCCAAGGGCGGCGACGGCGTGCTCTCCCCGGTGCGCACGGTCAACCCGGCCAACAAGAAGGAAGAGCCGCGCGTCGATCTCTTCGCCAACATCAACGCCGCCTCCGACGGTACCATGAACGGCGAGGCCTTCTTCGGTCCGAAAGAGACGAAGATGATGGACCAGTACGGCATGGGCGACGCCCTGCAGTTCGGCTGGTTCGGCCTGATCGCCCGCTTCTTCCTCAAGGCCCTGGTCTGGATCCACCAGTTCACGAAGAACTACGGCTTCGCCATCATCGTGCTGACGGTGCTGATCAAGATCGTGCTCTACCCCCTCCAGCACAAGAGCATCGTCTCGATGAAGAAGATGCAGCGTGTGCAGCCGAAGGTGGAGGCCATCAAGGCGAAGTTCAAGAAGTCCAAGACCGATCCGGACCAGCGCCAGAAGATGAACGTCGAGATGATGGCGCTCTATCAGAAGGAAGGGATCAACCCGATGGCGGGCTGCCTTCCGATCGTGCTGCAGCTGCCGATCCTCTGGGGTTTCTACAATCTGCTCTCCCGGGCCATCGAGCTGCGCGGCGCGCCGTTCATGCTCTGGATCCACGATCTGTCGGACAAAGATCCGACCTACGTGCTGCCGGTCCTGATGACGGCCACGATGTTCATCCAGACCTACATCACGCCGGCCACGGGCGATCCGTCGCAGCGGCGCATGTTTCTGTTCATGCCGCTGATCTTCGGTTTCCTGTTCAAAGACTTCCCGAGCGGGCTCGTTTTGTACTGGCTCGTGCAGAATGTCTTGACGATCGTGCAGCAGTTGATCATGAATAAGTGGTGGAAGAATCACCCGGAAGAGTTGCAGACCGCGTGATGCTGACGGGGAACGAATGAGCCAGCGATTCGAAGGACGGAATCTCGAAGAGGCGCTGCAGGACGCGACCAGTACGCTGGGCGTGGAACGTTGGCAGTTGACCTATCACGTGTTGCTCGAGAAGCGCGGTTTCCTCGGCGGCATGAAGCGTGTTGTGATCGAGGCCGACGTGAACGTGGAAGGGCCGGCACCCGCCGCTCCGCCGCCGGCACCCGCACCCGCGCCGGTCGCAGCCGCGCCGCGTGAAGCCCGCGCGCCGCAGGCGCAGCCGCCCGCGCCCGCAGCGCGCAATCCGCGGACGGAGCGTCAGCCCCGCGGCGGTGGTGGCGAAGGTGGCGGTGGCCGCGCAGGTGGCGGCGCTCCGCGCGAAAGCGCTCCGCGTGAAAGCGGCGGCGCTCCGCGTGAAGGCGGTCGCGGTGGACGTGGCGGCCGAGGACGCGGTCGCGGCGGGAACAACGGCGGCGGTGGCCGTCGCTCGCCGGGCGCCGAACTGCAGACGGGCGACTTCGAGAAGTTCTTCGTCGACGCGCCGGAGCAGGGGAGTGAGTCCGCGCAGGCCAAGCTGGTGCACGACTGGATCGACGAAGTGATCTCGCTCTCGCGCCTCGAGGTCGTGGCCCGCACCGAAGAGAACGAAACGCAGATCCTGGTCCGCCTCTACGGCGGCGACTCCAAGCGCCTGGTCGAGCGGCACGGCGAAGTGCTCGACGCCATCCAGGTGCTGGCCAACAAAGCACTGGTAGGACGGAAGGTCGAGAAGGAGATCGAGCTCGACACCGAGTCGTTCAAGGAGCAGCGCACCGATGAGCTGAGCGTGAAAGCGCGCGAAGCCGCGGATCGCGTGCGCCGCGATCGCAAGGAGGAGCTCCTCCCGGCCATGTCGCCCATCGAGCGCCGCATCGTGCACATCGCCCTGCGCGATGATGCCGACGTGACCACCGATTCCCGCGGCGAGGGCTTCTTTAAGCGGGTGGCCATCGTGCTGCGGAGCGAAGCAACGCCGACGGCTTCCGAACCGACGGAGTCGTGAACCTCGACACGATCGTAGCGCCGGCGACGCCCATGGGGCGGAGCGCGCTGGCGATCGTCCGGATCGACGGGCCGGGGAGTCCGTCGATCCTTTCCTCTCTTTCGGGCGGCCGTTCCTTCGATGTGCGGACGTCCGTCCTTACGCACATTATTAATGATGCGGGCGAGCCGCTCGATGAGTGCATCGCCGTACGGTACGCGGCCCCGCACTCCTTCACCGGCAACGATCTGGTGGAGCTGACGCTGCACGGAAACCCGCTACTCGTCTCCCGGCTCATCGACGCCTGTCTGGCCTTCGGTGCGCGGCTGGCGGAACCAGGGGAGTTCACCGAACGTGCGGTGCTGAACGGGAAGCTCGACCTGGTGCAGGCCGAAGCCATCGCCGATCTGATCAACGCCCGCACGGCGCTGCAGGCGAAGACCTCGCTTTCCAATCTCGATGGGTTACTGAGCAGGCGTGCAACGTCCATCCGCGAGTCGCTGCTGCATGTGATCTCCCGTCTGGAGGCCGCACTCGACTTCTCCGAGGAGGGTTACGAGTTCATCACCCGCTCGGAAGCTGCTTCCCGCCTGACGGCCGCTC
>JAXDJK010000598.1:0-3389 GCA_034665665.1 Acidobacteriota bacterium | reverse complement strand
ATTCTGCGCTCTGCGTTCTGCGTTCATCCTTTGACTCACCTCACCGCCCCAACCCCTCCGGCGCCCGCACCCGCCCGGCCACGCCGCACAGGATCAGCAGCGTGACCACGTACGGGATCGCCAGGAGCAGGTGAAAGGGCAGGCCGCGGTTGGAGGCTTGCAGGGCGTATTGGAGGGCGGCGGCGAGGCCGAAGATGGCGGTGCCGAGGAGGGCGCCTTTGAGCTTCCAGCGGCCGAAGATGACGATCGACAGGGCGATGAAGCCGCGGCCGGCGGTCATGTTCTCGGCGAAACCGCTGGAGAGGACGAGCGAGAGGTAGCCGCCCGCCAGGCCGGCCAGCACGGCCTCGATGCCGAGGGCCATCCAGCGGTGCAGCGCCACGGAATGGCCCGCGGCGGTTACTGCGGCCGGGTTCTCGCCGCAGGCGCGGAGGCGCAGGCCAAAGGAGCTGTTCCACAGTAGCAGGGCCAGCACGATCGGGAAGACGATCCATGCCAGCGGGACGATCGCGTCGGTGCGCACCACGCTCGTCAGCGACACCAGCTGCCCCTGCATCTCCCGGTAGATGAAACTGGTCAGGCCGAGGGCCAGGAGATTGAGCGCGGTGCCGGTGACGATCTGGTCGGCCTTGAAGCCGATCGTGAACACTCCGAAGAGCAGCACCATCACCGCCGCGCCGGCGATCCCGCCGAGAAAGCCTAGGAATGCGCTGTGCGTCGGCTGCGCCACGGCCACGGCCGTCATCGCGGCCACCAGCATCA
This sequence comes from Acidobacteriota bacterium, assembly GCA_034665665.1. Classification (GTDB taxonomy): domain Bacteria; phylum Acidobacteriota; class Thermoanaerobaculia; order Gp7-AA8; family Gp7-AA8; genus DASWOB01. The sequence goes on along the minus strand of JAXDJK010000598.1, from coordinate 2,627 downwards.
TCCCCTCGATGCCGAGATTGATCATCCCGGCGCGTTGTGCCACCAGCTCGCCTTCCACCGCCAGCAGCAACGGCGTGGCGAAGACGATGGCCAGCGGGAGGGCCTGGAGCAGCACGTCGATCACGGCCGCTTCTCCTGCATCCGCGCGAAGGCCAGCAACGTGAGGATCACCACCGCCTGCCCGAACGTCGCCACCGCGGAGGAGATCCCGGCGGTGCGTTGCAGCTCGCCCGCGCCGGTGACCAGCGCGCCGAAGAAGAGCGCCGAGGCGATGGCGCCGAGGGGATGGAGCTGGGCCAGCAACGCGACGGCGATGCCGGAGTAGCCATAGCCGGCGGCGAAGCGCTCGAAGAGCCGGTTGGTCACGCCGAGCAGCTCGATCCCGCCGGCCAGGCCGGCCAGCGCGCCGGAGATGGCCATGGCCCGCGCGATCTGCGCGCCGACGTTGATCCCCGCCCAGCGCGTCGCGTCGGGGTTCAAGCCGGTGGCGCGCAGGCGCAGGCCGCCGGTGGTGCGGTAGAGGAACCACCAGAGCGCGACGCTGGCGATGAGGGCCAGCAGCACGCCCGCGTGCAGCGATCCGAGCTGCGGCAACGACGCCGCCACGGTGTCGGTCTGGGGATACTGCCCGCCGCTTTCTTTGAGCGGCCCGTTGATGGCCCAGCCGAGGAGCTGGATGGCGATGAAGTTGAGCAGAATCGTCGTCAGCACCTCGGGTGCGCCGCGCCACAGGCGCATGATCGTGGCCAGCGACGCCCACGCCGCGCCGGCCAGCATCGCCGCGAGGAGCGCCGCCGCCAGGCCCCAGCGGGCCGCGAGGAACGCCGCCAGCGCACCAGCCAGGAACTGTCCTTCCGCGCCGATGTTCCAGACGCCGGCGCGGAAGGCGATGGCCACGGCCAGCCCCGTCAGCAGCAGCGGCACGGCTTTCAGGACGGTCCCTTCCAGCGCGAAGCGCGAGCCGATCGAGCCGCTGACCAGGATCTCCAGCAGCTCCCGCGGCGAATGCCCGAACGCGGCGCCGGAGAGGGCGAGCAGCAGCACCGCCACCGCGGCCGCCGCGATCGCGAACAGCGTCCGCTTCACGCGACGCCTGCCATCAGGTTGGCTACTCGCAGGCGCGCCTCGTCCGGCGTCATGCGCGGCGAGAGCCGGCCGCGGTAGATGACGTGAACGTCCGTGGCCAGGGCGAATGCTTCGTCGAGATCGGAGGTGATGAGCAGGATGCCGGCGCCGCCGGTCGCCGCCGCGCGGAGCTGGTCGTGCACGAAGCGCGTGGCGTCGATGTCCAGCCCGCGCGTCGGCTCCGCCGCCACGATCAGCTCCGGCTTGCGCTGCAGCTCCCGCGCGAGCACGACCTTCTGCTGATTGCCGCCGGAGAGCGAGCCGGCCCGCTGGCCCGGTCCTTCGGCGCGGATGGAGTACAGGCGGATCAGCTCTTCGGCTTCGCGCGCGGCCTGCCGCGGGCGCCAGCGCGGCTTCGGCAGGGCGATGTTCTCGGCGATGGTGAGCTCGGCCACGATGCCGTCGCGCGTGCGGTCCTCGGGGATGTGGGCGACGCGCGCCGGGTTGAAGGCGATCGTGCCGGCAGACGGCTTCTGCAGCCCGCGCAGCATGCCCGCGAGCTCCCCCTGTCCATTGCCGGCCACGCCGAGGAGCGCCACGATCGCGTGGTGGGGGACGTCGAGGGTGACCTCGCGCAGCGTGTCACCGGAGACGCCGGTCATCTGCAGCGCGTAGGTGCCGCGGGTGGGGGGGAGGGTGGGGGTTTCGCCGACACGCATCGCGCCGACCATCTCCGCCGCCAACTGCTCCGCCGTGGTGTCGAGCGTTCGCCGCTCCGCCACCACCCGCCCGCGGCGCATCACGACGATGCGATCGGCCACCGACAGCACTTCCGGCAGCTTGTGGCTGATGAACACCACTGCCGTGCCGTTCGCGGCGAGGCGGCGCATCACGCGGAACAGCTCCTCGGTTTCGTACGGGGTGAGTACGGAGGTGGGCTCATCGAGGATCAGCGTGGCCGGTTGTTTGGCGATGGCCTTGATCAGCTCCACCTTCGACTTCTCACCGACCGACAGCTCGCCCACGCGCCGTCCCGCCTCGGGTAGGTCGATGCCGCTGCCCTCGATCTCCGCGCGCGCCTGCGCCTCCAGGCGTTTGCGCGTGGTCAGCCGGAACGGCTCGCGCCGCGCCAGCGCCAGGTTCTCCGCGATGGTCAGCTCGGCCACGAGCATGAAGTGCTGATGCACCAGCTCCGCCGCCCCCTCCACCGTCCCCCCGTCCGCCGCCAGCTCCCCCGCGGCGATGCGCATCAGCGTGGTCTTCCCCGCGCCGTTTTCCCCGACCAGCGCCACGATCTCCCCCGGCGCTACGACCAGCGAAGCCTCATCCACCGCGCGATTCGCGCCGAAGCGTTTCGTGATCTGCGAGAGGCGAAGCATGGACCGCCCCGCAGTTTATCGTGCGGGTACGTTCGACGCGCTTTTAGCCCCGGCAGGGTTGGGCAGATCGCGCCATCTCCGCGACCCCTGCCGGGGTCGGATGAGGGAGGGGGCCGCGTTGGTTCCGGTGGTGCGCGCTTCGCCGCACCGCCGGCTACCGTACGAGTCCCCTCCGGGGACTGG
>JAXDJK010000597.1:0-24452 GCA_034665665.1 Acidobacteriota bacterium | reverse complement strand
TGGCGTAAAAGAGCAGCGGCCGCGGATGGCGATCGATGCGCGTGCCGAGCAGCAGTCCGCCGGCGCCAAGGCCGCCGATGAAGATCGCGAGCACCGCCGCGGACGCAGCCGTCGACGCGCCGAAGATCAGCCGGAACTCGCGCAGCCAGACCGTCTGATACACGAGCGCACACAGACCCGACCCGAACAACAGCAGGCCCACCCCGCCCGTGCGCCTGCCCGTGCCACTGCTCACGCCACGATAATACCGACTGTCATGCAGGCCATCTACTTCTCATCGCCCGCCCAGTTCCGCGCCTGGCTCGAGCAGCATCACCAAACCGAGAGGGAGCTGCTGGTCGGCTTCTGGAAGCGCGACAGCGGCCAGGCCAGCATGACCTGGCCCGAATCGGTCGACGAAGCGCTCTGCTTCGGCTGGATCGACGGCGTGCGCCGCCGCGTCGACGACCAGCGCTACACCATCCGCTTCACCCCCCGCAAACCGCGCAGCAACTGGAGCGAGATCAACATCGCCCGCGTCGCGGAGCTGACAAAGCTCGGCCGCATGACCCCCGCCGGACGCAAAGTCTTCGACGAGCGCGTGCCGTCGAAGCAATACGCCTACGAAGCGCGCCCCACCACCCTCTCGCCCGAATACGAGCGCACCTTCCGTAAACAGAAAAAGGCCTGGACCTACTTTCAGTCCGAAGCCCCCTGGTACCGCCGCAATGTCACCTACTGGGTGATGTCCGCGAAGAAGGAAGAAACGCGCGAACGCCGCCTCGGGGAGCTGATCGCCACGTCGGCGGAAGGCAGGCGGATCGACCGGCTGATCCCGGACAAGCCGAAAGGCTGAGGCGGAACCGTTGGCGCCGGTTCTTGCAAGGAAGGGTAGCGATGTCGGTCTCCGAACCCCTCCACGAGGAAGGCGCCGTGTCTGCGCTGAGCGAAGCAGCGTCGGCAGCGGCGATCGTGCGCGGACTCCGTGACCTCTCCACGTTGACGGCAGCGGAGATCACCGGAAAAGAGCTGCGCGACCGCATCGTCGAGCACGCGCGCATCTTCTTCGGTGCCGACGCCGTGGCGCTGTGGCGGCTCGAGTCGCGCGAGCGAATCTGGCGGATCGCCGCCTCCGCCGGCTTGTCCGCCGACTACTCGTCCTTCACCCTTCCGGCACCGCGGGAATCCGACGTAGCGGCCATGCTCCCCTCACCGCTCCTCGTTCCCGACGTCCGCGCCTGGCCGGTCGTCGATGACCGGAGGAAGCTGTACGACGGCGAGGGCATCGCGTCGTTTCTCGTGCTCCCCCTGAACATCCGCGGCGAAACAGGCGGGACCATCACCTGCTACTACCGGTCGGCGAAGAGGGAGATCGGGGAGCTGGAGCTCGACGCCGCCGAGGCATTCAGCCGGATGGCGTCGATGGCGCTTTCGTCCGAGCGCTACGACCGGCTTGCCGACATCGCCCGCGACGTGGCCGGACGGCTCGATCTCGACGCCGTCGTGCAACGCATCACCGACGCGGCCACCGAGCTCACCGGTGCACAGTTCGGTGCGTTCTTCTACAACGTCATCCGGGCGGACGGCGAGGCGTACACGCTTTACACGATCTCCGGCGTACCGCGCGAGCACTTCGAGAAGTTCCCCATGCCGCGCAACACCCAGGTCTTCGCGCCGACCTTCGCCGGCGAAGGAATCGTGCGCAGCGCGAACATCCACGCCGATCCCCGTTACGGCAAAAACGCGCCGTATCACGGGATGCCGGCCGGGCACCTGCCCGTCGTGAGTTACCTCGCCGTCCCGGTCAAGTCGCGCACCGGCGAGATTCTCGGCGGTCTCTTCTTCGGTCACGCCGAGGAAGGTGTGTTTGGTGAAACCGAAGAAAAAGTTGCCGAGGCCCTCGCCGGGCATGCCTCGGTCGCCATCGACAACGTGCGGCTCTATGAGTCGCTGGAACGCGACCGCGCGGCACTGCGGAAGGAGGAGCGGCGCTATCGCTCCCTGGTCCTTGCCACGCCCACCCGGCAGGCCATCGCCATCAACGATGCGGATGGACTGGTCGTGCAGGCCTCCCCTTCGTGGATGGAGATCACCGGCCAGACCGCCGCGGAGATGCACGGGCGCGGCTGGCTGGACGTCATTCACCCGAGCCACCGCGAACGCGTCGCGCGGGCGTGGGACGCGGCCATTACCAGCGGCAACGTCTACGAAGACGAGTACCTGCTCCGTCAGGCGGACGGTTCCTACCGGTGGTTCGCCGACAAGACCGTGCCGGTCTTCGGCGAAGACGGACAGGTCGAGGAGTGGATCGGTACGGCCACCGACGTTCACCAGCAGCACGCCGCCCGCGAAGGACTGGAATTCCTCTCGCGCGCGAACGAGATCTTCGCCTCGTCGCTCGACTATCGCGAGACGCTCAAGAACGTCACATTCCTGGCCGTGCCGCGCATCGCCGACTGGTGTGCGGTCGACATCACCGATTCCACCGGGGAGACGCTGCGCGACCGCATCGCCGTGGCGCACGCCGACCCTGCCAAGATCGCGCTGGCCGCGGAATTCTCCCGCAAGTTTCCGCCCGATCCCAAGACCGACGCCGTCTTCCGGGTCATGCGTACCGGAGTCTCGGAGCTCGTTCCGTTCGTTTCGGCCGAGATGCTCGCCGGCGCTGCGCGCGGCGAGGAGCATCTGCGGATGATGCAGGAGCTGGGCATCATGTCGGTGATGATCGTGCCGCTCCGCTCGCGTGGCGAGGCGGTCGGTGCCATCACGCTCGTGGCGTCGGACCGGCGCTTTTCGCAGCAGGACCTCGCCCAGGCCGAGGAACTGGCGCACCGTGCGTCGATCGCCATCGAGAACGCACGCCTCTACAGCGCCGCACAAGCCGCGAATCGCGCCAAAGACGAGTTTCTGGCCACCCTGTCGCACGAGCTGCGAACGCCGCTGACCGCGGTCCTGGGCTGGTCTCGCATGCTCAAGCTCGGCCTGAGCCAGGCGGAGGCGCAGGTGGCCATCGACGCGATCGAGCAGAGCGCCAGCGCGCAGGCGCAGCTCATCGAAGACGTGCTGGACGTGTCGCGGATCATGTCCGGCAAGCTCACGTTCGACCCGCGGCCCACCGATTTGCGTACCGTCGCGCAGGCGGCCATGACCACCGTCCACCCCGCCGCGGCGGCCAAGGGAATCGAGATCCTCACCAGCATCGCCCCCATGCTGCCGCCGATCGTCGGTGACGAAGGACGGCTGCAGCAGATCATCTGGAACCTCCTCGCCAACGCCATCAAGTTCACCCCGCGCGGCGGCACGGTCACGCTCCGCGTCTCCCACCGGGGCTCGATCGTCCGGCTGACCGTTACCGACACTGGTGAGGGCGTCGACCGCGCATTCCTGCCGTACGTCTTCGAGCCGTTCCGGCAGGCCGACAACTCCGCCACCAGGCCGCATGGCGGCATCGGGCTCGGCCTGGCCATCGTACGGTCGCTCGTCGAGCTGCACGGCGGGAGCATCCGCGTGGACAGCGAGGGCAAGGGCCGCGGGGCGACGTTCACCCTCGACCTTCCGGTGCTGGAGGCTACGCCGGCCATCGCCGTGCCATCGGTGGCGGACAGCTCGGTACTGCGCTCGGCTTCGGCGACGCTCCCGGCCCTCCCGGACCTGACCGTGCTGGTCGTGGACGATCAGGAGTTCACGCGCGAGGTCGTCGCGGCCATCCTCCGCCGCACCGGCGCGGTGGTGCACACAGCATCATCGGTGCGCGAAGCCCTACCGCTGTTCCGGAAGCTCGAGCCGAACATCGTCGTCTGCGACATCGCCATGCCGGACGAGGACGGATACGCATTTCTCCGGCAAGTGCGGGCCCGTCCCGACGCGCTACGCACCACCCCCATCCTCGCGCTGACGGCCTTCGGCCGCCCCGAGGATCGGGTCCACGCGCTCAACGCCGGCTTCGACGGCTACCTGAAGAAGCCAGTCGACCCCGCGGAGCTCGCGGAATCGGTGCAGCGGCTTTCGGTGCGAGCGTAGACAAGCGTGAAAGGTCTACGCGCGACCGGGCCATTCCCGGTGTGGATCGACCGCAAGCCTCAACCGGGCGCGGCCGGGAGGGCGGGCATTTCGTGATGATCTTCGTGTTGCAACGGCAGCGATGACTTCCTTACGCGAGCTTCATCTGCTCGAAGCGGCGCCGGGTGCTTACCTCATCCTGGACACGGACCTCACCATCGTCGGGGTGACGAAGGCCTACCTCGCCGCGACCATGACGGTGCGCGAGGAGATCATGGGGCGGGCGCTCTTCGACGTCTTTCCTGACAATCCGCACGACCGGCACGCCACCGGCACGCGCAACCTGCGCGCGTCGCTCGAGAACGTGCTGGCCACGCGTCAGCCTCACGCCATGGCCGTCCAGAAGTACGACATTCGCCGTCCGCCCGAGGATGGCGGCGGGTTCGAGGAACGGTACTGGAAGCCGGTCAATACGCCCATCGTGCTCGACGGCCGCGTCGCGTACATCATTCACGCGGTGGACGACGTCACGCATCTCGCCAGGATGGAGTACCTCACCGGGAAGAATGCCGAGGCCGCTGACGAACTGGAGTCCATGCGCGCGGCAGATCGCGCCAAAGACGAGTTCATCGCCATCATCTCGCACGAGCTGCGCACGCCCATGACCTCGATCCTCGGCTGGACGCGCATGCTGGCGCTCGGCGGGCTCGACGAACCGACGCAGCGCGAGGCTCTCGACGCCCTGGAACGGAGCACGCTCGCCCAGGCCAAGCTGATCGAAGACCTGCTCGACGAATCGCGGATTGCCGCCGGCAAACTCCGCCTCGACCTGCGGGCCCTCGACCTGCGCGACGTCGTGGCCAGTGCCCTGTCGCTGGCGCGTCCGGCCGCCGACGCGAAACAAATCATCCTCGAAGCGGATTGCGGCGACGAGGCTTACAAGGTGTTCGGCGATCCGGCGCGGCTGCAGCAGGCCGTCGGGAACCTCATCGCCAACGCCATCAAGTTCACGCCCGAGGGGAAACGGGTCGACCTGCGCCTCACCCGCGACGCCTCTTATGGTGTGATCGAAGTGTCCGACACCGGCCGCGGGATTTCGCCCGCGTTGCTCCCGCACATCTTCGAGCGTTTCCGTCAGGGCGACAATGACACGACCGAGCGCCAGAGCGGCCTCGGGCTGGGCTTGTCGATCACGCGCCACATCGTGGAGATGCACCACGGGTCGGTGGTCGCGTCGAGCCGTGGCGACGGCCAGGGCGCCACGTTCGCGCTGCGTATGCCACTGCACGAGAGCGTCACCGCTGCCGACATCGCACGGCGCGACACCACCGCCCGCACGTCCGCGCTGCCGCGACTCGATGGAGTACGCGTCCTCCTCGTCGAGGACGAAGTCGACAATCGGAAAGTGCTCGCCACCGCGCTCCGCCATTGCGGTGCCGGCGTCGAATGCGCCGGTACGGCCGCCGACGCGCTCGTCGTGATCCGCAACTGGAAGCCGGACGTGCTCGTTTGCGACATCGCCCTTCCCGACCTCGACGGCTGCGCCTTCCTCACGCAGTTGCGCGCGCGCAATGACGACGCCGCCACGACGCCGGCGCTCGCGCTGACCGTTCTCGGCCGGCCGGGCGAACAGGCCCGCATCACGGCGGCAGGATTCGATCTCTTCCGCCAGAAGCCGATCGATCCCATCGATCTGGCGCACGAGGTGAGTCGCCTCGCGCGGCGGCGCGAAGCAGTTTCGCCATCGTCTTAGCGACGAGAGTGGTGCAGAGAAATTCGCGACGCCGCTACTGCCACATCGCGGCCATGCTGCGCGCGAACAGGAGCGGATCGATCGGCTTGACGAAGTGGCGCACGAAACCGGCGTCGCGGATCCGTCGGCGGTCATCGGGGGCGCCGAACGCCGTGACCGCCACGACCAGAGGCGCCGTTCCGTTCGGATAGAGCTCCTGCACGTGCGCCATCAGCGAGTAGCCGTCGGCCCCGGGCATGCTGATGTCCGACACGATCGCGTCCCACGTGGCGCGGGGAAGCACGGCCACGGCGCCGGAGACGGAGTCGGCGGTGCGCACGTCGGCGCCGCAGCGCTGCAGGATCGCGGCGATGAGATTCCGCGCTTCGGTGTCGTCTTCGACCACGAGAATCGTGCGGTTGCGCAGGTCCGGCATTTGATCGACCGCAGACGGTCTGCGGTTCCCGGTCGTCTCCGCCGCGTCGAGCAACGGCAGCGCGACGCAGAACGTCGCACCGCGGTCGAGCCCCTCGCTTTCCGCGCTGACGGATCCTCCGTGCCGCTCCACGATATGGCGGACGATCGACAGGCCGAGCCCGAGGCCGCCTTTGCCTTCCATCGAGCCCTGCTCCTGCCGGAAGGCCTCGAAGATCTGGTCGAGCGCCTCGGGGCGAATCCCTTTGCCGTTGTCGCGCACCCGCAGCTCGGCGCGCCCATTGTTGCCGGCCAGCTCGACGCTCACCCATCCCCCCTCGGGCGTGAACTTCACGGCGTTCTGCACGAGATTCGAGACGACCTGCTGCAGGCGGTTGCGGTCCCCGCGTACCAGGCAGCCTTCGGCGGCGATCTGCGTCTGCAGCGTGATCTGCTTCTCCCGGGCGGGGATCCGCAGCGCCTCCACCGTCGTCGTGACGACATTGGCCAGGTCGACGTCCTCCAGACTCAGCTCGAGCTTTCCGGTGCTGATGCGGGAGATGTCGAGCAGGTCATCGATCAGGCGCGCCTGCACGGTGGCACTTCGCTCGACGGCCTCCATCGCCGTGACACTCTCCTCCTGCGACAGACCGCCCATTTTCAGAAGCCGCGTCCAGCCGAGGATCGACGTCATCGGCGTCCGCAGTTCGTGCGAGATCATGGCGATGAACTCGTCTTTGGCCAGGCTGGCGCGGCGCGCCTGCGCGTACAGGCGGGCATTGTCTTCGGCCATCTTCCGGAGCTTCTCTTCCGCGAGTTGCCGCTGGCGGCGCTCCTCCTTCTCGCGCAGCGCGCGCAGCACGGACGGGCGGAGGCGCTCGAGGCGATGCTTGAGGACGTAATCCGTCGCGCCGCGCTTGAGCGTCTCGATGGCCAGCTCCTCGCCGAGGGCGCCGGAGACGAAAATGAACGGCGTCTCCGGATGCGACTGCTGCGCGAGGTCGAGTGCCGAGATGCCGTCGAAAGACGGCAGCGAGTAATCCGCGAGGATGAGATCGAAATGCCGCTCGGCGAGGGCGCTCTCGAACGAACGCTGGTCCTCGACCCGCTCGATCCGGCAGCTGCCTTCCAGGCCGAGGCTCGCGCAGGTCAACTCCGCATCGAGCACACTGTCTTCGAGCAGCAGGACCGCCAGATCGTGCGGAAGCTGCTCCGAGTCCTCGGCCGTGTCACCGGAATTCATCGCCGGTCGTCCGGCCGTTTCACGCTGCCCGGAGGCGGCTGATTGATCACCGCCCAGAACAGGCCCAGCTCCTTGAGGGAATCGACGAACTCGTGAAAGTCCACCGGCTTGACCACATACGCGTTCACGCCGAGGTTGTAGCTCTGCACCAGATCCTTCTCTTCGCGTGAGGAAGTCAGCATCACCACCGGTACGGCACGGAGGTCGTTGTCGCTCTTGATCTGATTGAGGACCTCCAGGCCGTCGACCTTCGGCAGCTTCAGATCGAGGAGCACGACCGCGGGATGGCCGGCGGAGCGGAGCTTGAAGATTCCGCGGCGATACAGATAGTCGAGCGCCTCCTCGCCGTCGCGCGCGACGACCACTTCGTTGGCCAGCCGATTCTGCTCGAGCGCCGCCAGGGTCAACTCCACGTCGTGCGGGCTGTCGTCCACGAGCAGAATTCGTTTGAGCTCACTCAATTCGTCTCCTCCGGTTCGCGCGGCAGCGCGAAGCAAAATGTCGATCCACGGTCGATCTCCCCTTCCGCCCAGGCTCGGCCGCGATGGCGGCCGACGATACGGCGCACGTTGGCCAGGCCGATGCCCGTGCCCTCGAACTCGTCGGCGGAGTGCAGGCGCTGGAACACCCCGAACAACTTGCCGACGTATTTCATATCGAACCCGACGCCGTTATCCCTTACGCAAAACACGTGCTCGCGCTCCAGCTCGGTCCTCTCGACCTCGATGACGGCAGCCTCGCGCGTCCGCGTGTACTTGATGGCGTTCGACAGCAGGTTCCGCCAGACGAGCCGCAACATCGCCGCGTCTCCGGTCACTTCTCCGAGCGGACCGATCCGCCACTCGATGGAGCGGGAGCCGGTCTCGGGCTGAAGCAGGCCCAGCACCTCCTTCACCATCGCATCCATCGACACGCGCTGCGTGGCCAGCTCGGCCCGCCCCATGCGCGAGAACGCCAGCAGGTCGTCGACGAGTGTGCCGGCCTGTTTGGCCGCACCGGCGATCACCTGCAGGTAGTGCTCGGAGGTGGCGTCGAGCGCGTCGCCGCCTCGCTTGCGGAACAGGTCCACGAAGCCGCTGATGTGACGGATCGGCGCGCGCAGGTCGTGGGAGACCGAGTAGGAGAACGACTCCAGCTCGCGATTCGCTTCTTCGAGCTGCGCCGTTCGGGCCAGCACGCGTTGCTCGAGATCGCGCCGCGCCTCCTCGACCTCCGTGAACAGGCGGGCGTTGTCGATGGCCAGTGCGGCGCGGTCCACCAGTTGCTGCGCCAGCAGGAGCTCGCTTTCACCGAAGTGACGGCCCGACTCGGCCATGGCGAAGGTCATCGCTCCCAGCGCCCGCGTACGCGCCACGAGCGGAACGGAGACGTACGACGTGAAGCCGAACGTCCGCAACTGATTGAGATGCGCCGCATCCTTGGCCGACTCTTCGAGGACTTCCTCTCCGACGACGGGGACGATCTCGCTCACGCCCGTGCGCGTCACCTTGCTCGGCCCATACGGATCGTCGTTCGACGGCGGATAGCTCTCTTCCACCGCGTTCAGAAGCGCCTCCCGGGCCGGGTCGGAATGCACGGCGGTGACGCGGCGGAGGGTTCCGGTGGCGTCGAGGAGATGGACGAAGCTCCAGTCGGCGAACGAGGGGACCGCGAGCCGTGCCACCCGCTCGAGCGTCGCCGCCGAATCGAGAGACGACACGAGCACCGACCCGGCCTCGGCCAGAAAGCGGCTGGTCTCCCGGGCGCGCTCCGCCTGAACCCGGGCCTCGCGCTCGATCTCGAGCAGCTTCTGCCGCTCTTCGTCCGCCCGTTTGCGCGCCGAAATGTCGTGAAAGACCACCACCGCGCCGAGGAACTCGCCGCCCGCAATGATCGGTGAGGCCGTGTACGACACGGCAAGCTGTTGGCCCCTGGCGGTGAGAAACAGGTCGTCGTCGCTCCGCACCGTCGTCCGGGCGTCGAAGACCCGCCAGATCGCGGCGATGGTCTCAGGACGGCGGGTCAGCCCAATCTCGTGCAGCAGCTTTCCCTGGACGCTCGGCTCGTCGACGCCGAGCATCTCCCGCGCCGCGCTGTTGACGAACGAGAGCCGCGCATCGGCGCCGAAGGCGAGCACGCCCTCGCCCATGCTCTCGGTGAGCGCGCGCGTGGTTTCGAGCTGTCGCCGCAGTTCCTCGGCCGCGGCGGTGCGGTCGCGGATCGCCTCTTCGAGCTTTCGCGTCTGCTCGAGGGTGGTCCGCTCCAGCACGCCCATGAGCTGCTGCAGCGTCGCCGCTTCGGCACGGAGCAGGTCGGTCTCGTTGACCGCGGTCAGTTCGTTGACGCTCACGCCTTGGCTGTGTCTGCAAAGGTGGCACCGCCGTCGAACGGCAGGATGGCCAGCTTGACCGCCAATGCAACGTTCGCGAAGAGGTCGGCCGTCTCCCGCGGCACCGCGGTCTTCGTGAACAGGATCGTGGCGAACAGGTTCCCCGAGGGGAGCATCCCGCCGAACCCGAGGACCGAACGGATGCCGAACGGAATCACGAAGTCATCCTGCGCGGGGATGTACGGACTCCCCTTCGCCTCCGGCACGTGGAAGACGTTGTAGCTCTTCTGGGCCAGATCGACGATGACGTTCGGCTCCGGACGGAGCAGCGCCGAGATGTCGACGCCGAGCTGCGCGATGAGCTGCGAGATCATCGGCGCGTTCTGGACGATCTTCTCGCTCGGCAGCGGAATGGCCGCGTGGCCGCGCGAGCCGTGCCGGTCGTTCCACTCCGGTTCCTGTCCGCGTGTAGCCAGCAGGGTCAGGCAGCGCATCGACGGCGCCGGCTGGTGGTCGCCGAGCAGCCGGTCCGCGAACACGCGCTGCTCCGGCTCGAGCGCGCCGTACGGATGCGTTTTGAACAGCCGGATCAGCGCAACGGCCCGTTCGCCCGTCGCGGCGTCGAGGAGCGTGTCATAGAGCCGCCCGACCACCCGCACCGCCGCCTCCTCCATGGACGCGGCACCAGCGGACGATACCCGCAGCTCCGAGCTGCACCGAACGACATCCGCGAGGCTGAACGTGGCGAGATCGGCCATGCCGCAGATGATACGCCGCCGTCGTGCGCTCCGCGCGCGCCGCTGCCGCCGGCAACATCCATGGCTGGCGCGATGTGCGATGAACCTGCGCAAGCGCCGTCCATGGATGGCACAGAGTCGGGATGGAACGATCCAGAATCGCATCCATGGATGGGCTCTTGGTGCATCCAAACTCCAAATGTCGCCATCCATGGATGTCAGCCTCTGGGGATGAATGCATCCCGGCGAGATCCATGGATCACGCTTCGGCGGGTCGCTCGGGCACTCGACTCACGCTGACGCGTGCGGACGCCAGCCATGGAGCGCGGGGCTGCGGAGCCTCGCCTGGAACACACCCGTGCTGCCAGAGCGTCGCGCCAAACGTGCCCGCAGCATCGAGCCTGGTGCGAACGAGCGCGGCAGTCTACGCGAAGCGTTTGGAGTGCGGCGCTTTCCCGCCGCTCTTGTACAGCCACAGGCGCTGCCGGTGTGACGCACGCCGAACGCGTTCAGAATGCGGGCGCGTTCCGGAGAACGCGCCCGCGGGGATCCGGGTTAATGGCCGAGGGCCTCGCGCAGCTGCGCGCGGACTGGCTCGAAGTCGATTTCCGTGGCCTTGTGCGGCATGCCTGATGCCGACAGGGTCGGGCAGAACGCCGTCACCTGTCCGCAGGCGTGGATGAGGATGCTGGCCGAGGCCGTGGGGCAGAAATCTTTCGTTGCGGGACCACATGCTTCGCGGGAGAGATGAACACCGAGCTCCGTGTAACGCAATGACATGGCGGGCTCCTCCTTAATTCAATGCGAGGAATGTAGTTCCGCTCCGGACGGCAGAAGTCACAGAAGGGCCTCCAAACCAACACATTACTGTGGTTCGGGACGGAAGAGATACACGTTGCCGCCGAGGACCTTGCGGCCGATGCGCTGGACCACGGAGAAACGGGACGACGTGCCTTCGGCGCCGGGGGTGCCGATCACGGCGATGGTGGCGCGCTCGCCGGGACGCATCTCCACGAACAGGCCTGCTTCATCGCCGCTGAAGTCCCAGGCGTTATTCGGATCGAGACCCATGGCCTCGACCTGGCGAGCCATCTCCGGATCTTCGATCCGCGTCGGCCGCGCCGCACCGAACGTGGCCTTCGCGGCCATCCCTTTCGGCAGCGCGAACAGGACGTTCTCGCGCAGGTCGGGCTTGGACAGCACCAGCTCGAAGCCCCGCTCCTCTGGCGGATTAATGATCTGGATCGGGAAGAGGATCGGGATCCACTTGAGCTTGAAGCTCTTCACTGTCAAGTTGCGCTGCGCGATGTGGCGGGAGATCGGAACAAAGTCCTCCGGCTTGACCAGGTTCTGCGCCCGGATCTTCGGGTCGAGCGGGTCCTCCGGCGACTCCACCACCGTCAGGATGCACGCGTGGCCGTCGACGCCGAAAGGCACACTCCAGTCGAAGCGCGCCAGCTCCGGGATCTCCGGATTGATGGCGGCGATGTTCCGGCAGGGATTCACGGGATCCACGAGCTGCCAGCCCGTGCTCGGATCGAGCGCGCCGCACGGCCCGTTGGCCGGGAACGTCGTCGACCAGAACGACGGAGGCAGTGGCGGCAGACCCGCCGACAGCGGCGCCCACACCGCCAGCACGCGCGTGTTCGCCACCGTCTCCACGCCGCGGTTCTGCACCTGCACGTAGACGCGGGCGATCTTCCCCGACTGCGGCGCGGAATCCACCATCGTGCCGGCCGGACAATCCGCAATGGCCGTCGGACAGACCTCGAACTCGAGGTGATCCGCGCTGGCGATCGCATTCTTGAGCGGCGCCGCCGAAGGCACATCCACGCGGATGTCGCCCGACGTCCACCAATACGTCCGGCCGCCGGCCGTGTCGTCCGGCTTGTAGAACTGCGGCCGCACCGGATCGGGGATCGGATGCTCGGCATCGGGGATGCCGAACGGCGAAGGCTCGTCGCCGTCGTCATAGACGTTGTCGCGCACCACCAGCATCCGCGCCTTGCAGGCGGCCTCCGGACGGATGTCGCGCCGGTACATGCCATGGCCGAACGTGCCGGCGTACAGGCTGCCGGTCTTCGGATCGGTCCAGACGCCGTTGATCATCGTGCCGTCCGGCATCCCTTCATCGAACGGCGTCCAGACCGCCGACGGCGGCGCGCCGGGCGTAATGACGCCGCGGAACACACCGACGCCCGTGGCGGCATAGATCACGTTCGCATCTGCCGGGTCCACGGCCACTTCCCGCACCTGCGCCGACGGCGGCAGGCCTGTCGGCCCGCTGCCGGCGATCGGGTAGTAATTCGTACCGTTCGTGGTCATGTAAAGACCGCTGCTGCCGTAGGAGATGTAGACGCGGAACTTGTCGGCCGGATCGAAGACGATCGACGCCGGTATGGACCCGGGCAGACCGGTGGCATTGGCTGTCCAGCTCGCGCCGCCATCGTCTGTGCGATAGACGGTCGGGGTGAAAAACGCGCTCTGGAAACCGGGGCAATCGACCTGTGTCGGCGGGTTGTAGGCGACGGCGGCCATGTACGTCTTGAACGTAGCCACCGAGGCGCTGGCCAGGACGCGGACCTTCCCGCCGAGCGGAAAATTCGTGTTCGTGGCAGCCCAATTTACCCCGTCGGTGGTCTTGAGCACGGTGTGCTTGCCGCACAGATCGCCGCCGCCTGCGAGCGCACCGCCGGCATAGAGGCGGTCCGTAATGGCCGGCTCGCGCACCGGCACGGGACTGACCCAGGCAATCTGCGCCTGCCCGCCGATGGTACCGGGAACCGGGTTGGCGATCTCGTACACGCCGTGATTGCAGTTCGCATAAAGCGTGTCCGGATTCTTCGCATCGGAACCGACATTGAACCCGTCGCAGCCGCCCGGGTTGTACCAGGTACGGTTGCCGAACGTGATATCCGTGCCATTGTCCTGCGACCCGTCGGCCAGCAGCGTCGGATGTTCGTGGCTGGAGGTCGTGTAATAGAACTCGGTCATGACCATGCCGTGCGAGGAGTCGCGCCAGTGCCACACGGGCTTGGAGATATCGGTCGATTTATCGATGCCGCCGTCATTACCGGCATAGACGATCTTCGGATTGACGGGATCGAAAGCGAAGGCGTGATGGTCGCCGTGGGTCCAGTACGGATAATCGGGATCGGCGCCGGCCGAGATCTGCGCCCAGTCCATGCCTCCGTTGACGCTGCGGAAGGTATTGAGGCCGGCCGCGTAGACGCGGCTCGCGTCCGTCGGGTCGACCTCGATGACGTTGTTGTACCAGGAGTACCAGAACGCGGCGCTGCCGGAGTCATTGACGATCGACGCGTTCGACAGGAGGGACCATGCGTTGGCCCCCTCGCCCGCCACCGTCGTTTTGTAGATGCCCTGCTGCTGGCCGTCGGAGGCCACCATGCGCGCATACAGCGTCGCGGGGCTCGACTTGGCCAGTGCCAGCGCGACCAGTTGGATGGTGTTGGTCGGGATGCCGCCGTCCTTCTTCGCCCAGGCCGAACCGTTCCACTTCCAGATGCCTTTGGCGAAGTTGACGCTGCCGCCGCGCACGCCCGCGTAGACCTTGCGCGGCATCGCGGAGAAGTCGACCACCAGGTCGCTCGTGTCGGCATTGAAGCTCCCGATTTGCGAGAAGGTGATGTTGCCGCCGTTGTGGACGCCCAGCCACACCCCGTGCGTGGACGCGACGTAGATGTCGTTCGGCGCGGCCGGGTCGATGCGGATGCGGTAGATGACCTTGTTGTCGAAGTCCGGGGTGCTGACCTTGGTCCACGTCCCCGGCGCGCCGAAGCTGTTCGAGCGCCAGATGCCGATGCCGCCGCGGTAGCTGTTCTGATAGCTCGAGTCTCCGCCACCCGCCAGGACCTCGCTCGGCGTGGACGGATTGACAGCCACGGAACTGAACACGGTGGAGAGAAATTCATCCGAGACGCGCTGCCAGCGCCGCCCCGCGTCGAGCGAGCGCCAGATGCCGCCCACAGTGGTCGCGTAGATCTTGTTGCCGTCCGTGGGATCGACGGTGATGGAGGTGACCCGGCCGTTGATGTTGGTCGGGCCGGCACTGACCCACGCGCAGCCGTTCGGCCCGGTCTCGTTCGGCGCATCAGGCTTCATCCGCCGCGCGAAGTCGAAGCCGCTCCCCGCCGAACGATGGCGCAGGCCGCGGGCCCGGCGCATCGCCGTCAGCTCGCCATAAGCCTGCACCCGCAGCTTGCCCCCCTCCTCGGAGAACATCTCCTTGTACAACTCCGCCGTCCTCTCGAAGTCCTCCGTCTCCTCCCCCGCGATCGGTTTCACCAGCGGGTACTTGTCGTAGACCGAACCGTCGCCGCGCTTCTCCTGCGCGCCCACGAACGAACACACCAGCATCAGCCCTACGCTGAGCACACCTCGAACACGCCTGTGCATCACTGCCTCCTTGCCTGACTGCAGACGAGGCTAGAGCGCACCCCCCGAAAACTCCTGACGGTATGGTGACCCTTTGGTGACGGCGGCCGGAATGGAGCGGCCGTCTCGGCCGCGGATCCCGGAGCGCAGTGCATGGCGAAGGATCGTTCAAGACGTCTCGTGCACCGTCGAAACGTCAGTCGAGTCGACCGTCCAACTGGTCACAACGTGATCACAAAGCCGTACTCCGAGCGAGATGCCGCAGTCACAATTCTCCGAGCGTGAGGAGCCGACGAGCGAGAGCGAATGCGTCACGAACCCTGCTCGCAGCCGACTCCCTCTCGTCGCGCATGCAAACGGTGTCACCGCATCATCGCGCGTCCCACGACCATCCGCGCAACACAATCTCTCGACACTCAGGAGACACAATCATGACTCGACGCTACGCCGCTATCGGTGTGCTCTTGCTGCTCACACTCGCCTCCACACCGCTCGCCGCGCAGACGACGGCGGGAGATCTCATCTGGCAACCCGGTGAAGCAGTTCCCTCCGGGCCGCTCACGTACATCGACTTCACCCGGCCGGTGACCATGGACGGAACGGTCACGGACGTCACGCTTCGCTGGATCAGCAATGCGCAATGCAGCGATCAAATCAAGTTTCGCTTCTTCCGCCCCGGCGCTGGCGGGCCGCTGGGCGCGCTCGAACTGGTCGGCACAGCCGGGCCGTTTACCTCGGCCAACCCGGCACCGCCCGGCGTGTTCCCGGACAACAATGTCATCCGGCTGTCGTTTCCCGCCATCACGGTCAAGCGCGGCGACGTTCTGGCGGTGACACAGATGAAGCCTGGTTGCGGTGGTGCCGGCGTCGTGACCGGCCGCCCCGACGACATCCTCTACGAGACGAGCGCTGACTTCAACGGCGGCGCGCTGAGCGCGAGCAACACCATCGTCCGTACCGGCTTCCGCTTGAACGCCGCCGCGCACACGGGTGCGTTCCGCCAGGTCGGCGTCATCCCCGCCGCTGGCTCCGCTCCCGGCGCCTTCGGTTCCTTCTTCCGAACCGAGGTGACGATCACCAACCCCAGCCCGTTCGGGATGGGCGTGGCGCTCGTCTTTCACCCCGCCGGCCGGAGCGCCGAGCCCGGCGATGCGAGAAGGAACACGCTCCTCGTGGGGAACGAAAGCCGGACCTACACCGATATCGTGGCCACCCTGGGACAGACCGGCCTCGGCTCGATCGACGTGCTGACCACCGGCTTCACGCCCGTGATCACCACGCGCGTCTATGACGACGGCGGCAGCGCCGGGACATCCGGGTTCACGGAAGAGGTGGTCACATCCTACGAGGCGATCCAGAGCGGTGCATACGCCGACTTTACGATCCCGGCCGATCTGACGAACTACCGCGTCAACGTGGGCATCCGCACCCTCGGCGAGTCCACGACGTTCCTGGTTACGGTCTACACCGCCACCGGTGCGCTGGTGGGTAAAACAACCGAGCGGACGGTCCCCGCCAATTACTTCGAGCAGATCCCGCTGAGCGCGTTCCTCGCCGGCGTCACGCCGTCCGCCGGCGGTCTGGCCCGCATCCAGATCACGAGCGGCGGATCCGCAACCTTCTATACGGCTACGACCGACAACCGCACCAACGACGGCAGCCTGAAGATGCTCACCATGCGCTGATAACGGCGAAGGCGCGTCACGCCAGCAGGCGGGCGCGTGTTCGTATGGAAGACCATCAAATGACTCGAGCAATCCTGGCCCTCCTTCTGATGCTTGGGCAGTTTTCTGTCGTCGCGGCGACGCGCAGGCGTGCCGCGCAGCATCCGTCCCAGCCCGCACCGGCGCCGACCGGCAACCTCGGCGATCCGGTTCGCAGTCTGACTGCGGCGCAACTCGGGGCCTGGCTGGCTGCCCGCGGCGAGTTCAACGAGGACAAAGACGCCGCCGGCGGCCTCGGGCCGATCTTCAACGACCGCTCCTGTCTCCGCTGCCACAGCGTTCCGGTCGCGGGCGGTTCGAATCCGCGTGTGGTGACGCTGTTCGGCAGGACGACGAACGGCGTGTTCGATCCACTGACGGCGCTCGGCGGGTTGCTGCTGCAGGAACACGCGCTCGGTCCTGAGCAGGGGATCCCTCCGTTCCAACGCGAGTTCGTGCCCCCCGCGCAGGCGACGATCGTCACGCAGCGCCGCACCACACCGCTCTTCGGCCTCGGTTTCGTCGACGCTACGCCCGATGCGACGTTCATCGCTCTCGCCGCGCAGCAGGCGGAGCGCAATCCCGCCACGGCAGGCCGCGCCGCGCTGGTGACGAACTTCGTCGCAGGCACGCGCACCGTCGGTAAGTTCGGCTGGAAAGCTCAGCTGCCGTCGCTGTTCCAGTTCGCGGGCGAAGCGGACCTGAACGAGTTGGGCATCACCAGTCCCGAGTTCCCGAACGAGCACTGTGCGAACGGCAACTGCAAAGACCTCGCGCGCAATCCGGCGCCGGGCCTGAACGACACCGGCGGCGGTGTGCGCCAACTGACCGACTTCATGCTCATGCTCGGCGCTCCGTCGCGCGGCCTGATCACGGCCGACGTCACGGCCGGTGAGCAGGTGTTCCAGCAGCTCGGCTGCAATCAGTGCCACGTCCCGAATCTGACCACCGGCTCGCATCCGATCGCCGCGCTGTCGAACAAGATCTACTCGCCGTACTCCGACTTCCTGCTGCACGACATGGGCGCGCTCGGCGACGGCATCGTGCAGGGGGAAGCGAGCGGCCGCGAATTCCGCACGGCGCCGCTGTGGGGACTGCGCGCGCAGCGCACGCTCCTGCACGACGGCCGTGCGGACAACATCAATGATGCGGTCACGGCGCACGACGGGCAGGCGCGCACGTCGCGCGAGGCCTATCAGGGCCTCGACGCGCAGGCGCGGGCGAGGCTGATCGCCTTCCTCAACTCGCTGTAGAGGAGCTCCTGCTGCTGGTAGCGCTGGCGATGCCGGCGCAGCGCGTCGCCATCGGCCAAGGTTAGCGGCGAACTGGGCGGCGCCCCTGGCCCTTGGCGGCGTAGACGCAATCGAAGGGCAGCGGAACATTGAATTCCGCCTCGAGTGTGGTGGGATCGTTTGTGCGGTTGTCGAGAAGCGAACCATAGGCGAAGAAGCCCGGCACCGCGTCCTCCTGACCGGGCGTAGGAGTGGCGCTGACCTGTTCGACGGTGACGTAGCCGTCGCCGGTGAAGCCGGCGGCGATCTGGGCCACCGGGAACTGACTCCGGCCGAGTGGTCCGAGCGTCTGGTCCATCTCGCCGACTTGAGTGCCGGTGCTGTTGAAGAGGCGGAGGCGGAGCACGGTCGACGAGAATTGCGACGCATTCACGAGTCCTATGTTGGTCCGGTAGTTCGCATTGTTGCGAACGCCGTTGATCGAAAGACGGTCCGTACCCGTGGTCGAGGTCATCGCCGCGTAGCTGTACCAGGGAATCCCGGGGAACGACTGGCCGAACGTGCCGCCCGGTGTGTCGTTGTAGATGCGGCCCTGAACGGTGATGTTGAGGCAGTCACCGGCGTTGGTATCGCAACTCGTGCAATTGCCGCCTTCGCGGCAGGAAAAGAAGATCAGGTAGCCGTTGGCCGACTCACGTCCGAGCGCGCTCTGCGCGATGTCGATCAGCTCGCGCCGCTCGCCGGGCACGAACGTCGGAAGCGTGATGAGCGTGTTCAGCGCAGTGGAGTTGTCTGCGCTCCCCTCGACGTACGCTACCTGGACGACCACCCGCGTAGTGTTCGTGTTGGTGATCGTCACGTCGGTCTTGAAGAAGGCGCCGAACCCGCCCGGGAGACGTGCGACGGCGGGAAGGTAGACGATATCGGCTGCACGAAAGGTACTGGCAGTCGCTACCGCGGCGAACATCATCATGGAAAGTACAGCGAGCGAAACGCGTTTTGACGTGAACATTTGTAGTGATCCCCTCTTCGAGCAACGGCAGCCGTTCTTGCGGACGGCGGACGAATGATCGCTACTGTGTGTTGAGCGCAGCTTTCGCCACCGCCAGCGCGATGCCCTGTAGGTCGACGCCGGCCGGAGTGGGGAACGTATTCATGTTGACCGCAACCGCTACGTCTTCGCCGGCGAAGTAAACGAGATACGTGACGAAGCCGTAGATGGCGCCGTCGTGCCACACGGCCGGCCGTCCCAGGATTTTTTGCACCACGAGGCCGAACCCATAGGGAGTTGCGGGTGGCACGGGAGTCTTCATCGTCTCGTACGAAGCGGGCAGCATGACGACGCCGCTTGCGAGGAAGTGCGACCAGCGGGCAAGATCGAATGCGGTGGAGCAAAGCGAACCGGACGACCACAGCCACGACCGGTGCCACGCCGCCATCGGCGTCGGTCCGTTCGATGTCGTGAATACCGCGTAACCTGCAGGCAGCGGCAGGTTGTGCGTTCCGCACACGCCGGTGTCGAGGAGCCCGAGCGGCACCGCGAATTCACCATGGATGAAATCGGCGAACGATCCGCCGGTGATCGATTCAATCGCATAGCCGAGCAGCATGTAGCCGGCGTTGCTGTAACTGAACCCCTTGCCTGTCGCGAACAGGAAGGGTCGCTCGTTGAGGTTCTTGAGGACGTGCTCACGCGTGACCGGCAAGGTCGGGTCAGCGGGAACGTCGGGTGGGTACCAATCGCGAGCGATTCCTGACGTGTGGTTGAGGAGGTTCCGAAGTGTGATCGTCCTGCCTCGTGGATCGAATTCCGGTACGAGCGTTTCGATGCGATCGTCGAGCGTCAGAGCCCCGCGTTCGGCAAGGCGAAGAATCGCCGCTGCGGTGAATTGTTTCGTCACCGAGCCGATCTGCATCGGCGATCGCGATGTTGCGGGCGTCGCGCTCCCTACATCGGTCACGCCGAATGCCTCAGAGTAGATGACCCGACCGCCGTGTGACACCGCGATCTGAACCGCCGGAACGCCGGCATTCAATGCCGCTTCGACCGCCTGATGTGCCGCCGTCACGATCGCCGCTGGCGCGATCACCGGTGGCGCGTGCACAGGTCGCGTGCGCGTCGCCGCGGCGAGAGGAGACTGTACGAAGATCAGCAGGGCAACGAGTGTTCGTCTCATTGGATGGTCCGCAGGCTGCGTGAATTGTCGCGGCGGCATACCGTTCGTCGAGCGACTTTGTGACGGCATTGTGATCAGG
Source organism: Acidobacteriota bacterium (assembly GCA_034665665.1). GTDB lineage: Bacteria > Acidobacteriota > Thermoanaerobaculia > Gp7-AA8 > Gp7-AA8 > DASWOB01. The sequence continues at coordinate 4,454 of JAXDJK010000597.1, read as the reverse complement.
TGGACGCCGCGGTGACCGCCGCTTCACGAGGGGTCTTGAACCATCATGCTCCATGCACCACACTCGCTCCCCGATGCAGATCACCGCGCTCATCGTCGACGACGAGCCGCTAGCGCGGAAGCGGATTCGCAGGCTCCTGCGCGCCGCGTCCGACGTGACGGTTGTCGGCGAGGCCGCCGGCGGCGAAGAAGCGTTGCGCCTCGTCGAGGAGCGCGCGCCTCGAGTGATGTTCCTCGACGTGCAGATGCCGCGGATGGACGGCTTCGAGGTGGTACGACGCATCCCGCCGGAGTCGCGGCCGCTGATCGTCTTTGTCACGGCCCATCAGCAGTACGCGCTCGAGGCGTTCCGCGCGGCAGCCGTGCAGTACCTTCTGAAGCCGGTCGAGAGAGAGCCGCTCCGGCTGGCGCTGACGCGTGTGCGCGAACTGGTGGCGGCGAGGTCGAACCCGTCCCTGACGGCGTTTCTCGAGCGCGTCGAGCAGAGGACGACGTTCATGCAGCACGTTGCGGTGAAATCCAAAGAGCGCGTGCGGCTCGTCCCGGTGGAGCAGATCGACTGGTTCGAATCTGCCGGCAACTACGTGCGCCTCCACGTCGGCAGCGAGCGCTTTCTGCTGAGACAGACGATGAATGGGCTCGAGGAGAAGCTCGACCCGACACAATTCGTACGGATCCATCGCACCACCATCGTCAACCTGCAACGCATCCGGGACACCCGCCCCGCCTCCCACGGGGACCACATCGTCGTGCTGCACGACGGGACGCAACTGCAGCTGTCGCGCGCGTACCGCGAGCGCCTGGAGGGCTCGCCGCAGTGAGATACGTAGCAGTCATCGCCGGCATCTCGCTGCTGCTGCTCGAGGTACTGGTGCGACTTGCATTCGGTCTGGATTGGCCGTCCGGCATGGCCTGGCTCGCGTTCGGGTGGGCGGAGTGGATCGTCCTCGCTCCGCTGGTGGTTCGCGTGGCCACCGCCGTCCCGTACCGGCGCCGCCAGACGTGGCGATTCATCGGCGTCCATCTGGTCGCCGCTCTCGCCTTCCATGCCGTTCACCTGGCCATCTACACGCTCACATTCGTGCTCGTTCGAGGTGCCCCCCCTTCCCCGGGACCATCGCTGTGGAGGATTCTGCTCTGGTGGATCCCGCCACACATGCTGATGGATTTCCTCGTCTATGGCGTGACGGTGGTGGCCACACAGATGTCTCTCTATCTGCGAGCGTCAGCACGGCGGGAACAGGAACGGCTCGCGCTGGAGCGGTCGCTGGCGCAGGCGGCTCTGGATCGCCTGCGGCTCGAATTACCGGTCCACGTCGTCAGCGAGCGGCTCCTGCAGATCGAACGAACCATCGCGCTCGACACCGACCGCGCCGAACTGATGATCGAGGAGTTCGCCGCATCACTTCGTGAGTCGCTGAACGTCGCCACGGTCCATGCAGCGATCGACGAGGTTGCGCAGGACGAAGCGGAATGGGAAGAAGAGCTTGCGCCAGCAGGGCGGCAATGGTCGCTCCCGCTCCGGCTCCTGCTGTTGTTCAGCATCCTCCCCGCGTATGAGCTCCTCTGGAGCGTCCTCCAGGCGCTGTTTGCCGTGTGGAGAAACCAACCGCTTTCGTGGGCCCCGGTGCTTTGGGCTGCCTCGCTGGCAGTAGAGTTCTTTCCCGTAACGCTGGCCATGGTATGGCTGGGCAGGCGCGTGGAACGGGTGTGGCCGCTCATCCTGGTCGCAACCGGCGTTCCGTGGCTGTGGGGCGCAACACTGGTGAGCCTGTGGCGAGCCATCGGGTCTCCCCGCGACCCCGACCGTGCGCTCTTCGGTCCGTTAGATCCGGTTTTCTTCCTCGGCGTCGGGCTGGCTACCCTGGCGTACTCGCGCTACCGCGAGGCCGCAGCCGCCGCCGCGAAGGTCGCGGAGCTGGAAACGTCGATGCTTCGTACGCACGCGACCCTTCTTCGATTGCAGCTGAACCCTCATTTCCTCTTCAACTCGTTGAACTCCGTCGCCGCGCTGCTCGAGGACGACGCCTCGACCGCGCAGCGTATGGTCGCGGAGCTGCGGCACTTCGTCGTGCGCGTGCTCGAGCGCTCGGACCGGGAGGAAGTGCCGCTCCGTGAGGAGCTCGACTCGCTCGCCGCTTACGTCGCCATCGAGAACATCCGCTTCGCAGGACGCGCGGAACTGGTCGTCGAGGCGAGCGACGACGCACGAGGCGCGCTCGTGCCCAGCTTCCTGCTGCAGCCGCTCGTGGAGAACGCCCTGCGCCACGGCCTCCTCCCCGAGACCGGCGGGTGCGTGTCCGTGCAGGCGACGGTCCGACAGGACCGATTGCACATCGCCGTGGAGGACGACGGACGTGGAAATGGCAGCGAGCTGCCCGCGCGCGAAGGGCTGGGGCTCTCGAATACGCGAGCGCGCTTGGAGCAGATGTACGGCGATGCGTTTTCTCTCGACATCTCCGCGCGACGAGACGGATTCGCGCTGGCGATGGCGCTTCCCTATCGCATCGCGTCGTGAAAGGGCACACGCGTCGGGTAGGGACTGATGCCTCCGGCGGCTCTCCTCAACATGACGAATCCGATCGAACACGTTGTCGTGGTCATGCTCGAGAACCGTTCGTACGACAACGTCCTCGGCTGGGCGCGCGGCGGTCTCACCGGCAACGAGTCGAATCCGAATCCATACGGCGGCACCCAGACGGTGCTCAACCAGCCGACGCAGCAGATCGGGGGTCACGGCCAGACGTGGCCCGGCACCACGATTCCGATGATCGATCCCTGCGAGAAGTTCAGCGCGATGTCGGAGCAGTTCCTCAATCACGTCGTGACCGACGCGCCGCCGTACGCGAACTACCCACCGGCCGATGCCGCGGGCCTGATGCAGGGCTTCATGAACAACTACGGCCGGGTCTCCGGCATGTCGCCGCACAACATTCAGGACGTGATGAACTACCTCACCGCGGCGCAGCTCCCGGTGACGGCGTTCCTCGCCAAGGAGTTCGCGGTCTGCGACCGCTGGTTCGCGTCGGTGCCGACGCAGACGTTCACGAACCGCCTCTTCGCCTTCTGCGCCGCGCCCGCGGTCCTGCAGGTGCTCGATCGGGTCTACAGCGTCGTCGATGATGAGCAATACCTCTTCGATCCGCGGACGCTCCGGCCGTTATCCGAGGTGGTGAAGCTGCCGACGATCTGCGAACGGCTCGACCTCGTCCTCGGCACGTCGAGTCCGAGCTGGAAGATTTACTTTCACGACTACTCGATCGCGGTGCTGACGATCCCGTACATCGCGGACGCGGCGGCGAGCGCGTCGAACGTGAACGTGGCCACGTTCGACGACTCGGATTGGGGCGGCGACAGGCCGAAACAGCTCGGCGCCGTCCCCTCCACGTTCGCCGAGGACGTGGCCAATGAGACGCTGCCGCCGTTCTCGTTCATCGAGCCGCGGTACAGCCGCTCGTTCGCGTCGAACAAGCTGCCTCCGAACAGCAATCATCCCGGACCGGGAAACTACGGCCTCTTCACACACAGCGATCCGAGCGATCCGCCGATCGACGCGGCTGGCGGCGAGCTGCTGCTGATGCAGGTCTATAACCTCCTTCGCCAGAGCAGCTACTGGGACTCCACGCTGCTCATCATCACCTACGACGAGCATGGCGGCCTCTACGATCACGTTCCGCCGCCGACGGCAACGCCGCCCGGCACCGTGCCGCTCGCGGCGTCATGGACCGATCCGGCGGCGCACGGCTTCGGCTACACCGTCTACGGAGGCCGCGTGCCGGCGATCGTGGTTTCGCCGTACATCCCAGCCGGCGCGACGCTCAGCAGCGATCCGCCGTTCGATCATGCCTCCATCGTCAAGACGGTTTGGGAGACGTTCGGTCTCTCGCAGAACGGAGTCACCTCGCTGACGCAGCGCGATGGGAGCGCCCCGAGCGTGACGTCGTCTTTATGCGCCACCGCGAGCAACAACCCTCCGACGTTCTCCGGAACGATCGTCGCGAATCCGATGTCGCTCGTCTTCATCGGCGGCGTCACCGCGCAGGCGCTGCTCTTCTCCGCCGGACCCGGCCTCGCGCTCGGCACCACCGCCGCGGACGCCTGGCTCCGGCTCTCCGACCCGCAACTGCAAACCGGTGTCATCACCGTCACGGTTTCGGTGGACACGAGCAACCTCGCGAGCGGCACGTACACGAGCTCGATCACGATCAGCGGCACGGGTGTCGAGAGCGTCGTCGTGCCGGTCACGCTGTATGTGAGTTGATGACGGGCCGGCCGTAAGTGCGCATCTGCGACGGCTTGGACAGCCTGGCGCTGTCCTCGCTGAATCTGGCAGGCACCGGGGAGTGGATGAGGAAGAACGCCAAGGCGGTCGTCCGGTACCGGACGTGGATGCAGTCGCAGGGGATGGCCCGCTGACAGCGCGGTGCTCCTCGAGATCCGCTTGCAGAATCAAAG
>JAXDJK010000596.1:0-4287 GCA_034665665.1 Acidobacteriota bacterium | reverse complement strand
GCACTTGCGGCTGCCGCAAAGTAGGATTTTTCCGGCGCGGCGGCGCAATGCCGCCGCGCCATGAACTTCAGCCCGCCATCTCTGGTATTGCAAGTGCTTAACGCCTCCGCCCGGAGGCTTGTTTTTTATGAAGCGCATTGTTCTCGTTCTCGCACTCGCCGTTGTTGCTGCCGTTCCTGCCTTTGCCCAGAATCACCGCGCCTTCGACCTGACGGGGTATGCCTCATGGGTCGACACGAGCAGCGAAGGAACGTTCGATCTCAATGATCCGAACGATCCGGTAGGGATCAATTTCGATCCGACGCTCGGCTATGGAGTCGCGGCCAACATCTTCTTCGGCAATCACCTCTCCACCGAGTTCGCCATCACACGCGTGGAGAACGACGTGACGTTCCGCCGCCGCGCCGTGAACTCGTCGGGCGACGGCGTGGAGATGATGCCGATCACCGGCACGCTGCAGTGGCACTTTGCACCGACCGCAACGATCGATCCATACATCGGCGCCGGCGCGGCGTACGTGCTGATCGACGACGTGGATCGTCCGGAGGAGCTGAACAATCTCGATTTCGAGTCGATCGATTTCGACGATGACATCGGCCTGGTGGTCAACGCCGGCATCGGCATCCGCCTCGGCCAGCGCTGGGGCCTCACCCTCGACGGCAAGTACGTCCCGCTCGAAGCCTCCGCCACCGCCCGCCGCACCACCGGCGCGCAGGACACGACCTTCGACATCAACCCGATCATCCTCTCGGCCGGACTGTCGCTGCGGTTCTAGAAAGCCAGCAGGCTAGATCGTCAGCAAAACCCAGCCGCCCAGGCCTGCCCAGACCAGGAAGGCGACGTTGATGGCCGTGAGCCGCCGGAAGAAGTGCGGCTCACGGCCCGACTCGCGGACGTAGATGCGCCAGCCGAGGAGGTTGGCGAGCGAGGCGATGATCGTTCCGCATCCGCCCGCGTTGACGGAGTACAGGAGCTCGCGCCAGTCACTGGTGAAGGACGAGAGCAGCACCGTGGCGGGCACGTTGGAGATGATTTGCGAGAGGCCGATGCCGGTGGCGTAGAGGTTGGCCGGGAAGGTCCATGAGAAGCCGCGCAGGCCTTCCACGACGATGAAGGCGAAGAAGAAGAGCGGGACGATGGAGAAGTCGATGGTGAAGAGACGGCGCCGCAGGAAGATGCTGCCGGCGATGAGCGCGGCAATGGCGGCAGGCCAGGCGCTGGTGAGGCGCGCTACCTCCAGCAACACCAGGGCGAAGCAGATCGCACCGGCCAGCGCGGCTCTGTCATGGCGCGGCGGTAAAGCGGCTTCGGTGTCGGCCAGCTGGCGCGACGGCTTCAGCAGAAAGACCGCGCCGAGGAGACCGATGGCGCTCCAAACGACGAACGGTGCCATCGTCGCGATGAAGTGCGCCGCGCTCCACCCGGACCGGTGGAAGATGAAGAGGTTCTGGGGATTGCCGAGCGGCGTCAGGCAGCCGATGAGGTTCGCCGCGACGATCTCGAGGATCACCGCGTCCTCCACGTCGAAGTCGGTCATGCGTCCGGCGATGATCGTGAACGGGATCACCACGAAGAGCGTGACGTCGTTCGTCACCAGGCACGCCAACAGGCCGCTGAACGCGACCAGGGCGATGGCAAAGCCGCGGGATGACCGGAAGCGTCGCGCGCTTTTGGCCACCAGGTGCTCCAGCCATCCGGATGCGCGGAGGATCTCCACGGTGATCAGCAGCGCGAAGAGGACCAGCAGCAGATCGACGTCGATGGATCGCAGCGCTGCGCGTGGGGTGACCCGGCCGGATGCGAGAAACGCCAGCGCCAGCACGGCCGCCGTAACCTCGAAGACCTTCTCGCGCAGAAACCGGCCGAGCATGAATGGGGGAGTATAGAGAGCCCTGCCAGTCGCCACGATCTCCGCGACCCCTTCGCGGTCATTCTCGCGAAGAGCGTGCAAGTGATACGCGAAGCGTTTGGAGTGCGGCGCTTTCCCGCCGCTTTCGTACAGCCACAGGCGACAATCGTGGAGGGTCTACGCTTCGCGTGGACCTTTCACGTTTGGGCGCAAAGGCGGCTTCAGCTTCGACCCGCCCGCGGGGAGGCGGCGGCCTGCATGGCCATCATCGCGGCGCCTTCGACGGGCGGATGGTTCGGCGGGCTGAGGCTGGCGCCGGGGGCGTCGCGGTGGAGGCGGAGGCGCATGGGGTTGAGGAGAAAGTCGCCGGCGTGGAAGGCGCCGCCGACGTAGGCGACCGGGAAGTCGTGGTCGGTGATGTGCAGGCGGCGGGCGACAGCCAGGACGCATTCGGCGAGCTCGGAGCCGGCGCGGGCCAGGATGTCGCGGGCGATGTCGTCGCCGGCCTGGGCGGCTTCGATCACCAGGCGGCCATAGCGGGCGATGTCGTCGACGTGGGTGGTCGCTGCGTAGACGAAGCCGGGCAGATCGTCGGGCTCGCACATGTGGTAGTCGTTGCAGAGCAGGTCGGTCATCTTCGTGAGGAAGCCGCGGCCGTCATGGGCGCGGACGATGGCCGATAGCCCTTCGCGGGCGATCCAGAATCCGCTGCCTTCGTCGCCGAGAGTCGGGCCCCAGCCGCCGGCGCGTGCTTCGCCGCCTTCCTGGTTGCGCCCGAACGCCACGGAGCCGGTACCGGAGATGATCACTACGCCCGCGCCGAAGCCGACCGCGCCGGTGAGGGCGATGCGGGCGTCGGTATCGACGATGAAGTTGCCGCGCGGAAAGAAGATGTTCAGTGAATCGATGACCCGCTGCCGGTGCACCGGGTGGTCCGAGCCGGCGATCCCGCAGTAGGCGTACTCGACCTGGCGGATGGCGATGCCCGCCTCGACGAGGGCGATGTTCACGGCCCGCTCGATATTGCGGGTGGCCTCCTCAATGCCGACACGGAGGTGATTCGAGCCGCCGGCCAGGCCGCGGCCGAGGGCCTGGCCCTCTTCATCTGTAACGATCGCGGCTGTTTTCGAGGCGCCGCCGTCCACGCCGATGTAGTACTTCATCCAGCCCGCCACTATGCAACACATCAGCCGGGTCTGGCTTTTGCTAATAACTCCTGCCACGCGGTGGCTGCACTTCGCCGCGAAACGTAAGGAGAACCAAATGAGACACAACAAAACTCTCTCGATCGCGGTACTGGCGATCCTGGCGCTGGGCCTGCTGTCGATGACGGCCTGCAAGAGCAGCGGTATGGCCGTGACGACCCGTGGCCAGATCCTGAAGATCAACATCGAGCATCCCACGGACCTGCCGGAGCAGGGGGTGGACAACCTCGACGTCCAGCTCAGCAACGTCGGTGTGAACAATGTTCAGGACGTGCTGCTCGAAATCGAGCTGCCTCCGCAGCTGATCGTGCTCGACCAGACCAACGACCGCGGCGTGAACGCGATCCATTCGCCGGGCTCGAACACCTATCGCTTCACGTTCGGCAAGGTCCAGCCGGCGGAGCGCTCTACGGTGCGTTTCCGGGTGCGCACGGCCTTCGGCACGATGAAGGAATCGGGTGAGATCCGGGCGACGGCATGGCAGGAAGGCCTCCCGGGCGACAAGCTCGTCGAGACGGCGCTGATCAAGCTGCGTCAGTAGCAATAATTGGCATAGCGCTCGCTAAGTAAAGGAACAACAGGAGGTTACAGATGCGAATCCAGGAAACTGATCGAATCTTGAAGGAGTCCCGTCTCGCCCGAAATCACGTTGCGTCCGCCGAGCACGAGCACGACGACGGCAGCATGGTTTCCCGCGCGTGGCGTATGGTCTCGGCCCTCCCGAGCAAGCTCACGGGCATGTTCCGGAAGCACTGAACGAGCACCGACAACGAACAACTGATGCCGCCGGTCGAAAGGCCGGCGGCATTTTTGTTTTTCTCGTGTCAGTCCTCGAGCTCGTCCACTTCCTCGACCTTCGGCATCGGCACCTGCGCCAGTACCCATTTGACGCGAAAGCGCTCGGCGTCGAGGACGGTCACGTCGACGTCGCCGAGCTTGACGTGATCGCCGACAGCCGCCTCGCGCCCGAGGCGGGCCGCCACGAAACCGCCGACGGTCTCCTCGTCGGGCTCGCCTAGGTCCATCTTCAGACGGTCGGCCAGATCCTCGATGAGGTAGTCGCCGCGGACGCGATAGCGCCCGTTGCCGAGGGGCTCGATCTCGGGGCGTTCGCGGTCGAATTCGTCCTGGATCTGCCCGAACAGCTCCTCGGTGATGTTCTCGAGCGAGACGATGCCGGACGCACCGCCGTACTCGTCGAGGATCACGGCCATGTGGGTCTTGTGCTCGATG
>JAXDJK010000595.1:0-2973 GCA_034665665.1 Acidobacteriota bacterium | reverse complement strand
CGCGCTGGAACTGAAGGCGCTGACCATCCGCGCCACCATTCGTGGCCATCTCGCGCGTACGGAGCTGGAGCTGACGTACCACAGTTCGCTCGACTACGACACCGCCGGCAGGTTCAAGTTCCCTCTGCCGCCGGACGCGGAGGTGAGCGACGTCGGCCTCTGGTTCGGGGAGACGCTGCGGCACGGCGTGGCAGTGGAGCGTGTGCTGGCGCGACAGGCCTTCGAAGAGACCGTCCATCGTGCCGCCGATCCGGCGCTCGTCGAATGGAACCCAGGCCAGGCCTTCTCGCTGGACGTGTATCCGGTACCGGCCGATGGCGACAAGAAAGTGTTCGTTGCCTATGACCAGGAGCTGACGTCGAGCGACTACATGCTCGACCTCCGCTTCGCAAAGGACATCGCCAAGCTCGACGTCACCGTCGATGCCGACGGTCACGCGATCGCCCCGGTGGACGGCATCGTACGCGTGCCGCGCGATGTGAGCGAGACCGCTCTCGTCGCGCATGCCGATGACGGCGCCTGGTACGCCTCGGCGGCCATTGACGTCGCGCCGCCGGAAGCAGCGGCCGCTCCTGCCTCGCACGTGGTCATCCTCTACGACACGTCCTCGAGCAGCGTGCGCCAGAACGCCGCGAGCGTGCGCCGCTTCCTGACCGGCTTTCTGGCGCGGCAGAACGCATGGGCCACGGCCGATCTGGTGCCGTTCGCGGTGACGCTCGAACCGGGGCGGCGGATCGAGAAGGCGGCCACGCCGTCGGGAGCACTGGAGCTGGACCGGCTGCTGCGCGACCTGCAGCCGCTCGGCGCGACGAACCTCCTGGAGCTGACCGCGCAACTGCCGAAGCTGCTGGCGCCGTTGCCGATCGATACGCGCGTGGTCCTGGTGACGGACGGCCTGACGTCCCTCGGCGACAGCCACGAAGTCGCGGCGGCGTTCCGCGCGCTGGCCGCGCTGCACCGGCCGCTGGTGGTCGTGAATGCGGCACGTACGGCGGACGATCTGCTGCTCGACAACGCGGCGGCATCGACCGGCGGCTGGCATCTCGATCTGACACGTGTCGAGCCGGAGGCCGCGGTAGCGACGGCGATGCAGGTACCGGCGCACGTGCGGCTCGACCAACGCGTCGTGCCCGGAGTGCTGGTGGCGTCGAGCGCCACGCGTTTCGCGGTGGCGATGCGTACGGCAGCGCCGATCGCGGAGTTTCCGGGCCTGATCGTGCCGGTGCGCGAGCTGCACGGCGTGGCGGCGGCCATGGTGCGCCGCGCCTATGCGCGGGCCCGGCTGCGCGATCTGCTGGCTCGCGGCGCCTCGGATGACGAGGTGCTCGCGCACGGCCGCACGTACTCGCAGGTCACGCCGCGAACGTCGCTGCTCGTGCTCGATACGTGGCAGGACTACGTGCACTATCACCTCGATTTGCCGCCGGAGCTAGTGGCGGAGATGCACCGCGAGCAGGAGGAGGAGGCGCGGATGGAAAGGCTGGCTTGCGAACGCCGCAACCGGCCGCTGGTGCTCCCGCCCTCGCCGGCCCCTGCCGGGCCGTGGACCCTCTCCGGCGGCGTCTACGATGACTCGAACGCCACGCTTCCGGGCGTGACCGTCTCGCTGCTGGACGGCGGCGTTACCGTGCAAACCGTAGTCACGGACGTGACGGGAAGCTACAGCTTCTCCGTGCCTGCGGCGCCACAGAATGCCGAAGTGGTCGCGGAGCTTTCCGGCTTCGGCAGCGTCACGCGCGTGTTGGGGAACAACGTGCCCTCGGGCGCCTCGCTGGAGGTCGTCCTGCTATCAGCCATTACCGAAAGCGTCACTGTGACGGCGGAAGCGGCGCTGGCCCCGGTGAATACCACGGCCACCACCGAGACCGCGATCCACTCGCTGCGGGTGCCGATCGCCAGCACGGACAGCCTGCTGCGGTCCATCGAGCGCGACGGCTCGTCCGACAGCGACGATCCGGCCGTGCAGCGGGCGGTGGCGGTGCGTCGCCGCGAACTGACGCGCGCCGTGCTGGCCAGGCTGCGCGCCCTGCGCTCGCCGGCGGAGCGCCTCCGGTACTACGTCAACGCGCGCGCGCTCCTCGGCGGGGATAAGTCGTTCCACGTCTTCGCGGCGGAGATCTTCCGCGAGCAGTCGCCCGAGCTGGCCGTGCGCGTGCTGCTCGACCTGGCGGAAGCACGAGACCGCGAAGCGCCGCTGCTACGGCTGCTGGCCCGCATCCTGGACGGCTGGAACGAAGGCGCCATCGCGCGGCTGCTGCTGGAGCATGCGCTGGAGATCGCGCCGACCGAAGTGCAGTCGTTGCGCGAGATGATCCTCCTCGACGCGCGGAGCGGCAGGGCCGAAGCAGTGGCCGCGCGCGGAGCGCGGCTGCGCGCCGTCCCCGCGGCAGACCGCGACTGGGACGTCGTCGGCGTCTATGAGCAGACCGAACGCGTGTTGGCGCGCTGGGACGAGGCATCGCCCACGGAACGGCAACGCGGCATCGACCTGCGCGTCGACCCGAAGGACGATCTGACCATCGAGCTGATGTTCGATACCGGCTGGTCGTGGGTGGACGTGCACGTCATCGAGCCGTCCGGCGAAAAGGTGACGTGGAACCACACCACCAGCGCCGCCGGCGCGGAGTTCACCGGCGGCTACAACTACGGCTACGGCCCTGAGATCTACACGATTCGCAACGCACCGCCCGGCACGTACCGCATCGAGATCGATTACTACGCCTCGGATCGCACGAACGTCAGCCTGGAGACGCTCGCGCACGTGATCATCGCGGAGCGCACCCGCGGAGGAATCGAGCGGCGCGAGAAGTTCGTCGTGCTCGCGGCCGACCAGGAGCACCAGTTACTGGCGACGGTCGAGCGGTAGGGGCACCGAAAGGTCGCAAACTCTACGCGAAGCGTTTGGAGTGCGGCGCTTTCCCGCCGCTTTGGTACAGCCACAGGCGCTGCTCATGGCTATACAAGAGCGGCGGG
>JAXDJK010000594.1:0-3110 GCA_034665665.1 Acidobacteriota bacterium | reverse complement strand
GCACAGGTCCCTCGCTACGCTCGGGATGACAATTGCTTATTGCATCACGCGAAACGCAGACACCCATCCGCTCCATTTTGCGGCATTGCAGAGAACGCAAACAGCGAGGCACTTTTTTGCGAGCTGTGGCGTGCGGTTTGCTTCACAGCCTGAACAGCAATGACGAAAGCGGTACTGATTACCGGGGGCGCCGGGTTCATCGGCTCGCATCTGGCCGATGCCCTTCTGCAGAGCGGCCACCGCGTGCGCCTTCTCGACAATCTCGATCCACAAGTCCACGGCGAACAGCAACGGCGTCCCGACTATCTCGACCCTGAGGCCGAGCTGGTGGTGGGCGACGTCCGCGATCCCGCGGCCGTGCGGAAAGCGCTCGACGGCATCGACACCGTCTTCCACCTCGCCGCGAAAGTGGGCGTGGGACAGTCGATGTACGAGGTCGAGAATTACACCGACGTGAACAATCGCGGCACGTCGGTGCTGCTCGAAGCGCTCATCCAGCGGCCGGTGGAACGGCTGGTGGTGGCCTCCAGCATGAGCATCTATGGAGAGGGCCTCTACCGCGATGCCGGCGGACGGATCGTCCCGGGCATGGAGCGCACGCTCGACCAGCTCAAGAACCGGCAGTGGGAAGTGCAGGATCAGGACGGCAACGTCCTCACGCCGGTGGCCACGCCGGAGAGCAAGCAGCCCACGCTGGCCTCGGTCTACGCGCTCTCCAAGTACGACCAGGAGCGGCTCTGCCTGCTCATCGGCCGGGCGTACTCCATCCCCACCGTGGCGCTGCGCTTCTTCAACGTCTACGGCACGCGCCAGGCGCTCTCGAATCCGTACACGGGCGTGCTGGCCATCTTCGCCTCGCGGCTGCTGAACGACCACGCCCCGCTGGTGAATGAAGACGGCGAGCAGCGCCGCGATTTCGTGAGCGTGCTCGACGTGGCGCAGGCCTGCATGCTGGCCATGGAGAAGGCGCCGGAAGTGGCCGGACAGGTCTTCAACGTCGGCAGCGGACGAAACTACACGGTGCTGGAAGTGGGCCGCCGGCTGGCGGAGGCGCTGGGCAAAGACCTCCCGCCGCAGATCACCGGCAAGTACCGCATCGGCGACATCCGCCACTGCTTCGCGGACATCTCCCTGACTCGCAATCTCCTCGGCTACGAGCCGCAGGTGCAACTGGAGGACTCGCTCATCGAACTGGCGCAGTGGCTGGAAGGGCAGATCGCCGTCGACCGCGTGCAGCAGGCTGCCGCGGAGCTCTCGCAGCGGGGGTTGACGGTATGAAGATCGTCCGCGACCGCAGCCTCAGCACGAAGAGCGATGATTCGTATGTCCTGATCACGGGCGGCTGCGGGTTCGTCGGGACGAACCTGGCGGACCGGCTGCTGTCGGAAGGCAAGCGCGTCTGCGTTTTCGACAACCTGGCCCGCCCCGGCGTGGAGCGCAACCTGGAGTGGCTGCGCCAGACGCATGGTGATCTGCTGGTGGTGCGGCATGCTGACGTCCGTGATGCCGCGGCCGTGCGCGAGGCGGTGCGCCGGGCCAGTCAGGTCTTCCACTTCGCCGCGCAGGTGGCGGTGACGACGAGCCTGGATGATCCGGCGGAAGACTTCGACATCAATGCGCGGGGGACGTTCAACGTCCTGGAAGCAATCCGCGGCAGCGTGCACCAGCCGCCGATGTTCTTCACCTCGACCAACAAGGTTTACGGCGGGCTGGACGACATCCGCATGCGTGAAGAGACGCTCCGCTACGCGCCACGCAGCGAGAAGGTCCTGCACAACGGCGTCTCGGAAGAGCGGCCGCTCGATTTCCACTCGCCGTATGGCTGCTCGAAGGGGGCCGCGGACCAGTACGTCCGCGACTACGCCCGCAGCTATGGGCTGCAGACGGTGGTCTTCCGCATGAGCTGCATCTACGGGCCGCACCAGTTCGGTACCGAGGACCAGGGATGGGTGGCGCACTTCCTCATCCGGGCGCTGAACCGCGAGCCGATCACGGTGTACGGGGACGGCAAGCAGGTGCGGGACATCCTGTTCGTGGACGACCTGGTGAACGCGTTCCTGCTGGCGGCGGAGAACATCGAGACCTGCTCGGGCGAAGCATTCAACATCGGCGGCGGCCCGGCCAACACGGTCAGCCTGCGCGAGCTGCTGCGGATGATCGGCACGCTGGAAGGACGCGAAGCGCGGGTGGACTGGGGCGACTGGCGGACGGGCGATCAAAAGTACTACGTCTCCGATACGCGGCGCTTCTCGGAGCTGACGGGCTGGCAGCCGGGCGTGCAAGCCGCGGACGGGATCCGCATGCTGCGCCAGTGGCTGGTTGCCACGGGCATCCCGGCGGTCGTGCAGCACGGCGTCGATGGTGCCGTGGTGGCATCGAAGGCGGCCCTGCCGTCGCGCGGGACGGACCTGCCGATCGCCGCGTTACCCAACATCGCCGAGTGATTACTGGCCGAGTGACTACTGAATGATGAGAGCTGCCGTCATCGCGGGGAGCCGCCGGATCGAAGTGGTGTCGATTCCAATGCCGAGCCCGGCGCCCGGCGAGGTGCGGGTGCGGCTGGAAGGCTGCGGTATTTGCGCGTCGAGCCTGCCGGTGTGGGAAGGGCGGGAGTGGTTCCGCTACCCGATGAACGCGGGCGAGCCGGGCCACGAGGGCTGGGGCGTGGTGGAGGCGCTGGGCGCCGGCGTGGACCACGTGCGCGAAGGAGAGCGGGTGGCGATTTTCGCCGGCCGTTCCTTCGCCGAATACGACATCGCCAAAGCCGACGCGCTGGTGCGCATCCCCGACGCGCTGGCCGGCCGCCGCTTCCCCGGCGAGGCCATGGGCTGCGCGATGAACATCTTCCGCCGCTCGGATATCGAGGCCGGTCAAACGGTCGTCGTAATCGGCGCGGGCTTCCTCGGCAATCTGCTGATCCAGCTGGCCAAGTCGGCCGGTGCGCGGGTGATCGCCATCTCGCGCCGTGAGTCGGCCCGCGAGCTGGCCAGAACCTGCGGCGCGGACGAGACGATCGCCATGGACGATCACTGGGCCATCGTGCGCCGGGTGAAAGAGGAGCTGACGGAAGGCCGCGGCGCGGAGCGGGTGATCGAGTGCGTCGGCACGCA
>JAXDJK010000593.1:0-4692 GCA_034665665.1 Acidobacteriota bacterium | reverse complement strand
GGGGTCGCGTAGATCGCGCCATCTCCGCGACCCCTGCCGGGGTCGGATCGGGTGGGCGCGGAGCATCCCGGTGGTGCGCGCTTCGCCGCACCACCGGCTACCGTACGAGCCCCCTCCGGGGGCTTCAAAACGCCTACGCGGCGTTCCGCCGCCGTATCCGCAGCGCTGTGTGCGAGAAGCGAAATGTTGAATGCTCAATGTTGAATGTTGAATGTTGAATTGGGGAGCCGCCGGAGCCCAATTCAACATTCACCATTGAGCATTCAACATTCACCATTCCCGCCGGGAGGGCTCGGCGGCCGCTCCGCGGCCAACTCGCTACGCGATGGTTACCGCCGCCGTATCCACAGCCCGCCGCCCGGGTTTTCGAGCACGAGGGGCATGGCGGCGCCGAGGGCGTCGGGGTGCATTTTGCCGAGGTAGTTGTTGTAGAGGACGATCTCGAAGGCGTCGTTGAAGAGGAGGAAGGCGCGGAGGAGGTAGTCTTCGTTCCAGGCGCGGCCTTCGTAGACCCACTCCTTCGGGTATTCGAAGGGGTAGAAGATGTCGTGGAAGTGGACGTATACGCCGGGCTTCAGGCGCGGGACGATGTCGAAGAGGATGCGGTTGACGTCGCTGCCGGTCTTGGCCACGTGCGTCGAGTCGATGAACAGGATGTCGTTCGCCTCGAGGGCGTCGAAACGCTCCAGCGGGATGGCCTGTACCGGCGCGGCGATGACTTCCGCGCGATCGTCCGGGCGGAGGAGCGAGCGGACGGTGGAGACGTCGGGGTCGATGAACGTCAGCTCGACGGAAAGACCGAGGAACCGCTCGCGCGTCTCCAGCATCACGGCGGACGAGAAGCCGGAGCCCACCTCGATAACCCGCTTCGGCTGCAGGTGGCGGAGCATGGCGTAGAGGAACAGTGCGTCGCCGTACGAGAAGGCGCCGTTGCGGAACCAGTAGCGCGACTCGGCGGAACGCTCGTGCGGGAAGGGCTGGTCGGGGTAGTAGCGGGCCAGCGTCGCCAGGAGCCCGAGCTGGCTGGCGGTGTTGAGGGTGATCCCGGGGAGCGACTCCGGCGGCGGGCCGAAGAGCTCCGCTTCGCGGGTGCGGACCTCCTCCATGTTCGGGATCGGCGAGTAGAAGTGACCGGGCGACATCCAGGTCTTCCAGTGTGCGAGATGGGCGCGGAGCTCGTCGCGCTCGCTCTCCAGCGCGCGGATGTAGGCGTGCAACTCCCGGAGGAACGGCAGGCGCCGGGCGAGCTTCCGGAAGGCCGACATTTCGGGGCGCATTGTATGGCCATCTAACTCGGGGCGATTTCGAGCGTATTGATCCATGAAAGAAATACGGAGGAACGTGAAAATGCGACAGTTCGTAATCGCTGTGACGATGATTCTGGCCGCGACGGTGGCCTATGCGGGGGACCGCGAGAGTGGGTGGGACCGTTGGTCGGACGACTGCAGCCCCCGCAACTTCCAGTTCGGCGATCACGGCCGCGACAGCGTCGTGTCGCGCGAGGAACTGGCTGGCGCCAGTTCACTGCGCTCGCTCAAGGTGACGGCGGAGAATGGCCCGATCTCGGTACGCGGCGGCGCGAGCGCGTACGGCATCGTGGTCTGCAAGGCTGCGAAAGACGAGAGCACCCTCAGCCAGATCCACGTGACCCTCCGCGGCAATGAGTTGTCGGCGGACGGCCCGGACAGCGGCGACTGGACGGTCGGCTATCGCATCACCGTGCCGCACAGCGCGCAGCTCGACCTGCGATCGACGAATGGCCCGATCGGGATGCAGGATGTGGACGGCCGGATCTCCGCGCACGCCAAGAACGGCCCGGTCTCACTCCGGAACGTCACCGGTGACGTCGACGCCGTGACGACCAACGGCCCGATCAGTCTCTCGGGCGGAGGCGGCAACGTGAAGGCCATCGCCACGAACGGTCCGGTCTCGGTGCGCCTCGAGGGCGGCAACTGGCAGGGCGGCTCGCTCGAAGCGTCCACCACCAACGGTCCGCTGAGCGTGAAAGTGCCGAAGGGCTACGCCACCGGCGTGGTCATCGAATCCGACGGCCGCGGCCCGATCTCCTGCAACTTCGACGGCTGCGACGACGTCCGCACCTCACTTCGCGAGTCGCGCCACGGCGAGCCCCGCCGCTTCGAGCTCGGCACCGGCCCGCGCAACGTGCACCTTTCGACGTCGAATGGGCCGTTGACGATCAAAGAGGGGGAGTAGCAGAACGGTTCCTCGGAGTTCCTCGGAGTTCCTCGGGTTCCTCGGGTTGCCGAGGAACTCCGAGGAACTCCGAACTCCGAGGAACTGCCTCCCCTGCGGCGCGTTACACTTACGCCCCGCTCGATGCCGGTCCTCCAAATCAACCCTGCCGCTCCGCGGGGACGCCTGCTCGCCGTGCTGGGCGTCGGATTCGGTATTGCCGTCATCGTCGGCAACGCCGTCGGGGCCGGGATTCTCAGGACGCCCGGCACCATCGCGGCGCATCTCGAGACCTTCTGGCCGTTCATCGCCGTCTGGATCGTCGGCGCGCTCTACGCGCTTCTCGGCGCGAACGCGCTCTCCGAGCTGGCCACCATGGTTCCCCGCTCCGGCGGGCAGTACGTCTTCGTGCGGCATGGCCTGGGCGATTACCCCGGCTTCATCGTCGGCTGGAGCGACTGGCTCTCCACCTGCGGCACCACCGCGGCGGTGGCCATCGCCCTCGGCGAGTACACCGTCGGCCTCTTCCCCGACCTGCGCACGCACCAGGTGGTGGCGCTGGCGGCGGTGGTGGTGTTCACGCTCGTGCAGTGGCTGGGCATCCGCGCCGGCGGGGCGGCGCAGACGGTCACCAGCGTCATCAAAGGGCTGGCTCTGCTCATCTTCATCGCGGCCTGCTTCTGGCTCGGCTCGCGCTCGCCGATGGAAGGGACCCTGCTGCATGCCGACCGGGAAGGCTCGCTCTTCATCGCCTTCATCCTGGCCCTGCAATCGGTGATCTATACGTATGACGGCTGGTCCGCGGTCATCTACTTCTCCGAGGAAGTGAAAGACACCGCGAAGAACATCCCGCGGGCCATGATCTCCGGCGTCCTCGGCGTGGCCGGCATCTACCTGCTGCTGAATCTGGCCTTCCTGGCCGTGGTCTCGCTGCCCACCATCGCCGGGCAGAACCTGGCGGCGGGCGTGGTGGCGGAGCGGCTGTTCGGCCTGGACGGACTGACTATCCTGCGGACCCTCGGCATCCTCATTCTTCTGAGCGCGCTGAATTCGAACGTGCTGATGGCGCCACGGGTGATCTACGCCATGGCCAGCGACGGCCTGTTCTGGCGCGCGGCGCGGGAGGTCAATCGCGGCGGTACGCCGGACGTAGCCCTGCTGATCAGCAGCATGCTCGCGGCCGCCTTCATCGTGACCGGCACGTTCGAGGAAGTGACCGCCAAGCTGGCGTTCTTCTTCGTGGCCAACTACACGCTCTCGTTCGTCTCGCTGTTCGTGCTGCGCCGCCGGCAGCCGGAGGCCCCGCGGCCGTACCGCGCGTGGGGGCATCCGTTCACGACGGGAATCGCGCTGCTCGCTTCCGTCATTTTCCTGGCGGGCGCGGTGTTCAGTGATACGCGGGGCAGCCTGTGGGCGCTGGCGCTGCTGGCGCTCAGTGTGCCGGTGTTCTTCTTCATCATCCGGAAACGCGCATGACCTATCGATTCGATCGCCGCCTGGCCCACGCCGCCACCATCCCGTCGCGCTACTACAGCGATCCGGCGGTCCTGGCGGAGGAGAACCGCTGCGTCTTCGGCAAGACCTGGCAGCTGGTCGGCCGTGCGGATCAGGTGCGTCAGGCCGGGCAGTACTTCACGGCGAACGTGGCCAACGAACCGCTGCTGATCGTGCGCGGCAACGACGGCGTGCTGCGAGCGATGTCGAATGTCTGCCGGCATCGCGCCGGCCCGATCGCGAAAGGGGAGGGGAAGCGTCCCGTCCTCCAGTGCGGCTATCACGGCTGGACGTACACGCTGGACGGCCGGCTGCACGCCACGCCGGAGTTCGCGGGCGTGGAGGCGTTCGACAAGAGTGCGTGCCGGCTGCCGCAGTTCCGCGTCGAGGAGTGGAACGAGCTGGTGTTCGTGAACCTCGACCCGCAAGGGGAGTCGCTGACGGAGTGGCTCGGCGAGATGATCGGCGACATGCCGAAGCACGATTACCGCGGCTTCCGGCTGGCCAAACGGAAAGAGTGGGAGCTCGACTGCAACTGGAAGGTCTACGTCGACAACTACCTCGAGGGCTACCACATCCCCATCGTGCACCCGGGCCTGTTCCGCGAGATCGACTACCCGAACTACCGCACCGAGACCAGGCGCAATTACTCGATCCAGATCGCGCCGACGAAGAACGCCGACCGCATCCGCACCGCCGGCGGCGACGATCAGGTGCGCTACTTCTGGCTCTATCCGAACCTGATGCTGAACGTCTATCCCGACAATTTCTCCACCAACCTGATCCTCCCCCTCGGTCCCGGCCGGACACGCACGATTTTCGAGTGGTACTTTCGCGAGCCCGAGGATGCGGCGCGTGAGATCGACGAGACCGTGGCCTTCAGCGACGAGATCCAGCTCGAGGACATCGAGATCTGCGAAGCCGTCCAGCGCGGACTGCAGTCGTCGACCTACGAGAGCGGACGCTACTCACCGGAGCGCGAGAATGGGGTGCATCACTTTCATG
>JAXDJK010000592.1:0-2882 GCA_034665665.1 Acidobacteriota bacterium | reverse complement strand
ACGCTCGGGATGAAAAACCTTTTTCTCAATTCAACGTTCTGCGCTCTGCGTTCTGCGTTCAAGCCTCTCGTACCAGTCACCCCGCCGCTGCCGAAGTCACGCAGCAGGAGGACGCCACCGCCGCCTTCTCCGGCAAATTGTCCGCCAGCACCACGAACGCTTCCCACTCGTTCCCATCCGGATCGCGCACCCAGGTCTTGTCCTGCGTGGCGTAGCAGCAGTCGGTCTTCATCTCATCGCGAGTAATCAGTCCTGCTTCGGCCCAGCGCTGGCGGATGGCGAAGACGTCGTCGGTCGACGCGACCTGCAGACCCATGTGCGAGAGCGCGCCGGCGCCGGCCAGGGCCGGGACCTCGTTCAGGGCCAGATTGAGGGGCGGGTTCTGCACGTCGAACTTCGCGTAGCCGGTACGTACTTTCGACGGCTCGATGCCCAGCATGCGCCGGTAGAAGTCGATGCTCTGCTCGACGTTGCGGACGTTGATGGAGAGGTGGGCCTTGAGGACGGTGGTGGTCATTGCGTTGCTCCTTCGTATTCGTGTCAGCGAATGTGACCCGCAAGATAGGTTCGGCTTTCATACTTGTCAAGGCGGATATGTAACCAATTGCCGAGTGCCTGCATCGAAGCTGCTGACCATGAAAACGCTCGCCCGCAAGCACCCGCTGGCCATCCGCTGGTTTCACTGGATCAACTTCCCCCTGCTCGCGCTGATGATCTGGAGCGGGATCCTCATTTACTGGGCGAACGCGGTGTACCGCGTCGGCATAGGCGACTGGACTCTGGTCAACATGACGCTGGCGCAGACGGCGTACCGGAAGCTGCACATCAACAATCGCCTCGCGGAGGGCATGGGGCTGCACTTTTTCTTCATGTGGCTCTTCATCGGGAACGGTGTGCTGTACGTGGCGTACACGCTCTTCTCCGGCGAATGGCGGGAGCTGCTGCCGAACCGCAAGTCGTTCGGCGAAGCGTGGCACGTGCTGCTGCACGACCTGCATCTGCGCCGCGATCCGCCCCCGCCGCGCAAGTTCAACGGCGCACAGCAGATCGCCTACACCGCGGTGATCGTGATGGGACTGGGCTCGCTGCTGACCGGGCTAGCCATCTACAAGCCGGTGCAGTTCTCCTGGCTGACGGCACTCTTCGGCGGCTACCCGGGCGCGCGGTTCTTCCACTTCTGGCTGACGGTCGGGTACGTGCTGTTCTTCCTCGTCCACATCGCGCAGGTGATCCGCGCGGGATGGAACAACTTCCGGGCCATGGTGATCGGCTACGAGGTGCGCTCATGAAGGAGCTGGAGCTCGAGACGGACGCCGACGTCGATCGCGCGGTACGCCGCCTGACCCGCCGCGGCTTCCTCGTGGCCGGCGGCGCCGCGGTAGCCGGCGTAGCCAGTTACAAATGGCTGCGCTCCCGCCCCCGCGACGGCGGCTTGGAATGGCCCCTCCGCCGCGCACTCGAGACGAACGAAGGTCTCGCCGAGTCCTACTTTTCCTCCGCCCGCCTCAGCCCGAATTTCCGCCGCTCCGACGTGACCGGCGAGCGCACCAACGGTCACCTCGGCCTGGACGAGCATGCCGACCCCGCGCACTGGCGGCTCTCCATCGAAGGCGCCGCCGCGCCGGTCTCCCTCTCGATGGACGACCTCCGCGCCTTCCCCCGCCGCGAGATGATCACCGAGCTGCGCTGCATCGAAGGCTGGTCGATCATCGTGCAATGGGCCGGCGCCCGCCTGGCCGACGTCGTGGCGAAGTTCCCGCCCCCCTCCCCCGTCCCCTACTTCGCCCTGGAGACCCCCGGCCGCGGCTACTACGTCGGCCTCGACGCCGCCAGCGCCCTCCACCCGCAAACCCTCCTCGCCTACGAGATGAACGGCAAACCGCTCAACTGGCACCACGGAGCCCCCGTGCGGCTGGCCATCCCGGTGAAGTACGGGATCAAGAACATCAAACGGATCGCCACAATCCGCTACACCAACGTCCGCCCCGCCGATTTCTGGGCCGAGCGTGGGTACGACTGGTACGCGGGACATTAGCTGGAGGCAAATGGTGAATGTTGAATGGGAATTGTTGAATGTTGAATGAGCGCGTGCCGCGGCCGGTCCTCCATTCAACACTCCACACGTTTCGCCTACCGCAGGAACCGTGGAGAGGTTCCGACGGAAGCGCGCCGGCCTCCCGAGTCAGCACACCGTTGTTTCAGCGCCGTGGTCCCGAGCGCGTGCGGACGAGACGTCCGCGGGCCCTGCCGGCGGGACGCCTGCGCTCCCGACGCTCCGCGTCCGTCACCCGCTCTTACTTGGCAGTGTGGTTTGGATCGGCAGATGCGGGCTTCGCCGTTCTCGTCCCAACGATTCTATTGACGACTGCGTAAAGCGAGCCTGACGTCAAGCCCTTGGCCTAACGTGCCGGACCACCCATGCGGTGAGCTCATCGCGCGTCATTCTCCCGGCCGCGACGGATAGGACGATTCGCTCTTGCTCATCAACTGTCGCCGACACCTCGTGTCCGTTCAGCACCAGCATCACTTCCATCGCCGCGTGACCGATACGCTTGTTACCATCGACAAAGGGATGATTGCTGATGAGGAAGTATCCCAGGGCTGCGGCCTTGTCTTCGATTGAGGGATACAGCTCCTCGCCTCCGAAGCTCTGGAGAGGCTGCGCAACTGATGATTCAAGGGCCGCCCGGTCGACAGGCGCTCGTACAACTCAGCGTTCTTCGCCAGTACGTGCCGAGTGGCGATCTCAAACTGCTCGTCTCGTGCAAGCTTCTCTTCAACGCTGAGGCGGACGAGCTCGTCGAGTGATACGCCTTTCTCTTCGGCCGCGCGCTTGATCTGAGCCGCCACCTCATCGGGTACCTGGATTTCCAGCGTCTTCA
>JAXDJK010000591.1:0-3143 GCA_034665665.1 Acidobacteriota bacterium | reverse complement strand
GCTCGACGGCGCGAACGTGCCGAGGGCCGGTGCTTTTGCGATCGCCTCCGGCAGCGCGTCCTTCGCCAGCGTCGTCACCACCAGGTTCTTGTCGGTGAAGTATTTGTTCGACACCTGCTGGATGGTGTCGGGGGTGATGTCCGCGAGGGCGCGGTAGTACTTGTTGATGGTGTCGTACGAGCGCTCGAAGTGGGCGAATCCAGCCACCGTCGAAGCGATGGCGTCGGTGTTGTCGAGCGAACGGACGAAGCTGTAGCGCGAGTTCGACTTCGCGTCGGCCACCCGCTGCGCGTCGAGCTTCTTCGTGCGCAGGCCGGCGAAGGCGCGCAGGATCTCGTCGCGGACGTAGACGGTATCGGCCGGGTTCTTCACGCGGGCGAAGACGGTGAAGATGCTCGGGTCGAAGCTCGGGCCGCCGCCGGCGAACATCTGGTCGACCTTCTGCTCCTGCTCGACCAGGCGCTTGTACAGGTCGGAGGTCTGGCCGAAGGTCAGGTCGAACAGCGTGTCCATGGCCGCCTGATCGGTCATCTGGAAGGCCGACGGGCCGTGGAAGCCGACCGTTACCCACGGCAGGGTGGGGGAGGTCCAGGGGACGTTCGCGTAGACCGGACCGTTGTGCTCCGTCTCCTGCGGGATGTCCACCGTGAACGTGCCGCGCTTCCAATTCCCCCAGTACTTCTCGATGAGGGGGATCACCTGGTTCGGGTCGACGTCACCGGCCACGATGATGGTGGTCCGCTCCGGCCGGTACCAGCGGCTGAAGAAGGTCTTGGAGTATTCGTACTGGTTGGGCATGTCCTCGATGTCTTTGATGAAGCCCATCGTGGTGTGCTTGTACGTGTGGGTCGTGTAGGCGGCGTCGCGCTGGACCTCGAAGATCTTGCGGATGGGGCTGGCGCTGTTCTTGTTGTATTCGCCAAGGACTGCCCGCGCCTCGGTCTTGAACACGTCTTCGCTGTAGGAGAGGTTCTGGAAACGATCCGCTTCGATCTCCAGGAGCTTCGGCAGATCTTCCTTGGCGAAGGTGATGTGGAAGTTGGTCAGGTCGTCCGACGTATAGGCATTCTGCCGCGCGCCCGCCTTGGTGATGATGGCGTTGTAGACGTCCGGCGGGTAGGCCTTGGTGCCGCGGAACATCATGTGCTCGAAGAAGTGGGCGAAGCCGGACTTGCCCGGCTCGACCTCGTTCCGGGAGCCGGTCTGCACCGGGATCTGGATCGAAACGATGTTGGGGAAGCCGGTGGGGACGACGATCACCTTCAGACCGTTGGCGAGCGTCTTTTCCGTGGCCTTGAACGGGAGGATGTCGCCCGTCGTGGTAGCGCCCTGCTGCGCCAGTGCCGTCATCGACAGCACCAGGGTAGCGACAGTGGCGAGGATGCGTGAACGGTACATAACTCTCCTTGCTGGTTTTGCGGTTGTGTCAAAAACACGGGCATCTTAATGCTACGATTTCGCCGGTCCGATGGAAACACTCAGCGACGCCTTCCGGCTCGACTCTCTCAGCGCGGCGATGCCTTTGATCTCAGCCGGGATCCTGCTGCTGATCCTGGTGATCTCCTTCCGTTCGCGTGCCGTGGTCTTCTGCCAGTATCTGGAGGCGATGACTGGCATCGGGCTCAGCCCAGCCGAGGTGCTGCGCGTCTACCGCGAGCGAGGGCGGGAAGGGGTCCGGGCGATGTTCCTCGACCTGATCATCCGCGAGGACCTGAAGGAAGGTCCGATCGAGATCCCGGACGAAGTGGCAGCTCCCTGAAGTCTGAACGCTCGATCCCTTCGAACGGCACCGATCGTGTAAAGGTCTCCACCCGGAGGATCTGCATGTCCAACGACCGTTACGAGCCGGTGTCGTGCGACTACCACGACCAGCTCGAAGCAGCCGCGATGCACAAACAGGTAGTGGAGCTCGAGTTCGACCTCGAAGGGGTTACGCAGAAGGAACGGGGAAAGATCGAGGACG
This sequence comes from Acidobacteriota bacterium, assembly GCA_034665665.1. Taxonomy (GTDB): domain Bacteria; phylum Acidobacteriota; class Thermoanaerobaculia; order Gp7-AA8; family Gp7-AA8; genus DASWOB01. Next base: position 1,180 of record JAXDJK010000591.1, on the reverse strand, counting down.
TCTACACGGCCAACGGGGCCGAGTTCGTCCGCTTCGCCGCCGACTCGGGAGCGCTGGAGATCCGGCTCGACCACATCATCTCGGTAAAAGAATGACGGGCACGGCCGGAAGGGCCGCCGCCTGTTAAGATTGCTGCAGGAAGGCCGCGGGCGGAGTCGCTCCGTCCGCGGTCCGCGCAATGCCTAAAGTCCTCTTCTACGCCGGCACGGCTTTCTGCCTCTTCCTGGCGCTCACCAGCGCCGGTGAAGTCGCCCGCGAACTGCGCGGCGGCACGCTGGCTTTCGTGGCCCTGCCGGGCTCCGTGGCCGCGTCGTCGGCCATCGCCACGGCGCTGGTGGTCGGCCTGGCCATCGCCGCGCTCTTCCTGCGCATGGCCGCGCTGCTGGCGGCGCGCAATCTCTTCGCCGCGCTGCTGGCGGTGGTCTCGGTGTCGGGTGCCGTGGCTTCGCTGGCCGGCGTGCTGCTGGTCCAACTGCGGATCCTGAGCAGCGCCACCGCACCGCTGCACGAGGTGCATTTCGCCGGGCTGATGGCGCTGGGGTTCTTCATCTCGCTCAGCCTGCTCTCGCTCCGGCCGTACTTTCGGATCCAGGCCAGCCGCTTTCTCTCCGCTCTGGTCTTCTTCCCTCTGCCGCTCTTCGTCCTGCTCCTGGCGCAGGAGATGTTCATCGCCCCCTCGCCCGCACCGCTGCCCAGCGCCTCGCCAGCCTCGGGCGTCTTCTTCGGCGTCCTGGCCCTGCTCTTCTTCTCCCTCGCGGTGCACTGCATCCGCCACCGCCATCTGTTCCTGGAGATGACCAACCTCCGCGAGCTCCTCGACCCCCGCGTCGACCCCACCCCCCGCCCCGCCCGCCCCATCGGCGGCGTGGCCTTCGACTCGTAATCGCCATCTGCGCGACCCCTGCCGGGGTCGGAAAACGTTGCGCGAACCCCCTGAATCCGGTGGTGCGCGCTTCGCCGCACCACCGGCTAACGTACGAGCCCCCTCCGGGGGCCAATGCCGCGTAAAGGCCTGGGGTCAGGCCTTCGGTTTTCGGTTTCGCGAAAAGCGAAGGTCTGACCCCAACGGCTGTCTCGACCCCCGCGTCGACCCCACCCCGCGTCTCGCCCGCCCGATCGGCGGCGTGGCCTTCGACTCGTAATCGCCCAATGTTCCCGGGACCGCGTCACCCGACCGCGT
>JAXDJK010000590.1:0-3901 GCA_034665665.1 Acidobacteriota bacterium | reverse complement strand
GGCCATCGTCGACGAGCACCTCGGGCGGCAGCAGGCGCGCGTTGTAGTGCGAGGCCATCGAGAAACCGTAGGCGCCGGCATCGCAGAAGGCCAGGAGATGACCGATCTCGATGCGATCGATGCGCCGCGTCAGCACGCCATCGGCGCCGCGGGTGAACACGTCACCCGACTCGCAGAGGTTGCCGGCCACGACCACTTCATCGCGGTCGTCGGAGTCCTGCCACGACGTGCGCAGTGATGCATCGGATCCGCGGCTGGCATTCACGATGTGGTGATACGCGCCGTATTTCGATGGCCGCACCAGGTGATTGAAGCCGGTGTCGACGCCGATCCACTCCAGCCCCGTGCTGATGCGCCGCGCGGAGACTCTGGCGAGGAGCGTTCCGGAGCCGGCCACCAGGTAGCGTCCCGGCTCGAGAATGGCGGTGAGGTCGCGCGCGCGCAGGTAGCGATCCGCCAGGCGGGTGAGCTCCGCGCCGTACTCGTCGATCGGGAACTCTACGTCGCCGGGGCGGTACGGTGTGGCGATGCCGCCGCCGAAGTTGATGAAGCGCAGGTTCGCGAACGACGGTGCGAGCTCGAGCAGCCGCCGTGCCGCGCCGAGCAGCGGCGCGAGCGTGTCGACGCCGGAGCCGATGTGCGCGTGCAGGCCGACCACCTTCCCGCCGGCGTCCTCCACGATCATCCGCGCCGCGTCCACCTCGGCGCTGTCGATGCCGAACTTCACGCTGTCGCCCGCGGTGATGACGTCCGCATGGTGGCCGGCGCCGACGTCGGGGTTGACCCGCAGCGCGATCGGATTGGCGAGACCGAGGGAGAGACAGCGATCGATCTCCGACATCGAGTTCACGTTGATGACGATGCGCGGGTCCGGAATGGCGCGCAGGTCGTCATCGGAAACGTTCGAGCAGGTGAACCAGATCGACTCGGCGTCGTAGCCGGCCTTGCGGGCCAGGTGGATCTCGCCGGGAGAAACGGCATCGCAGCCGAAGCCCTGGCCGCGGATGAGCCGGAGGATGGCCAGGTTGCTGTTCGCCTTCATTGCGTAAAAGGGCCGGAACGGCAGGGCCGCGAAGGCGCGCTTGACGTTCTCCGCCTGCTGCCGGATGACGGCGGCGTCATAGATGTAGAGCGGGGTGCCGAATTCTTCGGCGAGCTGCGGGAGAGGGAGGGAGGCAATTTGAAGAACGTTGTCGACGTACCGCATGAGCCCGCGAAGTGTAAACGCTAGAATGCCGCCATGCAGCAATACCTCACCCTCATGCGCCACGTTCTCGAGCACGGCACCGACAAGCCGGACCGCACGGGCACGGGGACGCGGAGCGTATTCGGCTACCAGCTGCGCTTCGATCTCGCCGCGGGCTTCCCGCTCCTGACGACGAAGAAGCTGCACCTCCGCTCGATCATCCACGAGCTGCTCTGGTTCCTGAAGGGGGAGACCAACGTCCGCTACCTGCAGGAGAACAAGGTCACGATCTGGGACGAATGGGCGGATGCGGACGGCGAGCTCGGTCCGGTCTACGGCTACCAATGGCGTTCCTGGCCAGCGGCCGACGGACGGCACATCGACCAGATCTCGCAGGTCATCGAGCAGATCCGCCGCACGCCCGACTCGCGACGCCTGATCGTGAGCGCCTGGAACGTGGGCGATCTCGACAAGATGGCCCTGCAGCCGTGCCACGCGCTGTTTCAGTTCTACGTCGCGAACGGGCGCCTCTCCTGCCAGATGTACCAGCGCAGCGCCGACATCTTTCTCGGCGTGCCGTTCAACATCGCCTCGTACGCGCTGCTGACGATGATGGTGGCCCAGGTGACGGGCCTTCAGCCGGGAGAATTCATCCACACGCTCGGTGACGCGCACCTCTACGCGAACCATCTGGAGCAGACGCACGAGCAGCTGGGACGCGATCCGCGGCCGCTGCCGGTGATGAAGCTGAACCCGGCGGTTACCTCGATCTTCGATTTCAAGTTCAGCGATTTCACGCTGGAGAGTTACGATCCGCACCCCAGCATCAAGGCTCCGATCGCCGTATGAGGATCTCATTCATTGCCGCACTGGCCGCGAACGGCGCCATGGGACGCGATAACGACCTGCCCTGGAAGCGCCTGTCGACGGATCTGAAGCGCTTCAAGTCGCTGACCATGGGCCACCACCTCGTGCTCGGCCGCCGCACCTGGGAATCGATCGGCAGCAAGCCGCTGCCGGGCCGCATCCACATTGTGGTGACGCGCCAGCCCGACTACACGGCCACCGGCGCAGCCGTCGTCGGCACGCTCGAAGAGGCGCTCGACATCGCCCGGCAAGCAGGCGACGACGAGTGTTTCATCGGCGGCGGCGCCGAGCTTTTCACGACCGCCCTTCATCGCGCCGACCGGATGTACCTGACCCGCGTGCACGCGGACCTCGAGGGCGACACGTTCTTCCCGGAGTTCGACGACGTCTCCGAATGGCACCTCATCGACTCCGAGCACTTTGACGCGGACGAGAAGAACGAGTATCCGTTCTCCTTCCTCATGTACGACCGCGCCGGCGCGGCAGGGCACGCCATTCCCGAAGAAGGGTGAGGCAGTGGCCAGCCGATGTACCTCCGCCTCCTCCGCACGAATCGTGATTTCCGGCTGCTCTACGCCGGCACGCTGATCTCCCTCGGCGGCGACTGGTTCCTCACCGTCGCGCTGCTCGACCTCGTGCTGCAGCTCACCGGCTCGGCCACGCTCGCCTCGATGATGCTGCTCTGCCAGACCCTGCCGATCTTCCTCTTCACGCCACATGCGGGTCACGTCATCGACCGGCTGGACCGGCGCAAGCTGATGATCGCCGTCGACCTGCTGCGCATTGGCGCCTGCCTGCTGCCGCTGCTGGCGCGCAGCGCGGCCTTGCTGCCGTTCGCGTACGCCGGGGTGATCCTGATCTCCATCGGTTCCGCCTATTTCGAGCCGGCGGCACAGGCGGCGCTGCCGAACATCGTCAAGCCGGAGGAGCTCGGTGCGGCCACAGTGCTGATGGGCTCCACGTGGGGGACCATGCTGGCGGCCGGCGCGGCCATCGGCGGCGCGGTGACGGCGCAGTTCGGCCGCGACGCCTCGTTCCTCGTGGACGCCGCCAGCTTCCTCTTCTCCGCGTGGCTGCTCTGGCGGATGCGCGCACGCTTCGCCGAGGAGCGCGTGGCCGGGCACGTCAAGCCGCCGTTTCTCGAATCGATCCGCGAGACTTTCCAGTTCGCAAAGTCGCAGCCGCGGGTGCTCGGTCTGCTCACAGTGAAGACCGGCTACGGCGTCGCCTCCGGTGTGATCGCCATGCTCAGCGTCTTCGGCCGGGAAGTCTTCCGCGCCGGCCCATGGGGCATTGGCCTGCTCTTCGCCGCGCGCGGTCTCGGCGCGCTGGTGGGGCCGTTCCTCGTGCGCGGGCTGGTCAAAGATGATGACGCGCAGTACCGCGCCATCGCCATCTGCGTGCTCACCTTCGGGATCGGCTACAGCGCGCTCGCGCTCTCGCCGACGCTGTCCTTCGGTCTGGCCGCGATCTTCTTCGCCCACCTCGGCGGCGGCGCGGCCTGGCAGATCTCGACATACGGCCTGCAGCGCGAAACGCCTGACTACATCCGCGGCCGCGTCTTCTCCGCCGACTACGGCATGCTCACCCTGACGATGGCCCTCTCCGCCCTCGGCACCGGCATCGCCTCCGACCAGTTCGGGCCATTACGCGCCACGATCGCCACGGCCTCGCTGTGCGTCGTTTTCGCGGTGGTCTGGAGCGCCTGGACTTGGCGGCTTTGGCGCAAGTAATACGCGAAGCGTTTGGAGTGCGGCGCTTTCCCGCCGCTCTTGTACAGCCATGAGCAGCGCCCGTGGCTATACGAAAGCGGCGGGAAAGCGCCGCACTCCAAACGCTTCGCGTAGT
>JAXDJK010000589.1:0-5738 GCA_034665665.1 Acidobacteriota bacterium | reverse complement strand
GGTTGCGGCGGTAGACGTCGCGGGCGGCGGTGAACTGCTGCGCGTCGAGGAAGGACTGCCGCAGGAAGGCGATCACGCCCATGAGGCTGTCGGGGAAGGTCCAGGTGGGGCGGGTATTGAACGAGATCTGCAGCGCGACGGGGCTCTTGATGACGCGCGATTCGAGCGCGCCGCCGCCGAGGTTCAGCATCGCCGACTGGCCGTTGAAGATGCCGTAGGAGGATGCGGTGACGACGGTGGTGACGCCGGTGGCGCGGCGGGCATCGAGATCGTCGTCGGTGAGCTTGACGGTCCGCGCGGCGAGGGTGTCGGGCCCTGGCTCGGCCGGACGCTCGCCGCCGCTGCGCTTGGGCTCGGGTAAGCCGAGGGAGGTTTGCGCGTCGATCAGGCCGGGGTAGATGTGGGCGCCTTTGAGGTCGATGACGGTGGCGTCAGCGGGGACCGCGACATTCGCACCAACGGCTTCGATGAGGCCGTTGCGGATGATGACGGTGCCGTTGGGGATGTCGGCGCCGGACGCGGGGTGGACGGTTCCACCGGTGAGGGCGTAGACGCCGGGCGGGTCGGCGGAGAGGGTGACGGGGATGGCGAGAAACAGGAGGAGCGCTGCGATTCGCCTCATGGGGCGGGAGTGTAAAACAGTTGGCGGTTGGCGGTTGGCGGTTGGCGGTTGGCGGTTTTAGACGCCGACCAGCAAGTACTCGGCGACGGCGGATGATTCGGGGACCGGGAGACCGTCTTCGCGCAACCCTTCGATGTGCATCTGGATCGCTTCGTACATGTTGCGCTCGGTTTCTTCGCGAGTCACGCCGGTGGCGATGCAGCCCGGCAGGTCCGGCGAATACGCTGAATAGTTCTCACCCGCCTCTTCCACGATGATCAGAAAGCGATGCATGTTCATTTCAACCCTGCCTGCTTGAGAATGCTGCTGTAGGTTCCGGGTGCCACATCGTCACTGAGTTTACCGGCAATCGTCACGCGTCCAGGGATGGAGGGGTGCTTGAATTGCCGGTGACTGGTTCCCGTCGACTTCACCTGCTTCCAACCCGCGCTTTCGACCGTGCGGATCACATCTCGAACCTTCATCGGCACCACAGGATTCTACCCGCGCTCGGAACCGCCAACCGCCAACCGCCAACTGCCAACCGCTATCATCCGGGCAAATGCTGTATCTCCTGTACGAGATCCTGCTGTGGGTCGCGCTGATCGTGGCCACGCCGTACTTTGTGGTGATGGGGGTGTTGCGGGGGAAGTACATCAACAACTTTCCTCGGCGGTTCGGGTTTCATCATGGGGAGCCGGAGGGGCATGACCTCTGGATCCATGCGGTCTCCGTGGGCGAGGCGCTGGCGGCGAAGCCGGTGGTGGCGGAGATCCTGCGGCAGCGGCCGGAGACGTCGATCGTGTTCACCACCACGACCATCACGGGGCAGGCGCAGGCGAAGCGGCTGTATCCGGATGCGACGGTGACGTACTTTCCGTTCGATTTTGCCTTTTCGGTGCGGCGTTTCCTGGACCGGTTCGGGCCGCGGGTGTTCGCGACAATGGAGACGGAGATCTGGCCGAACGTGACCCGGCTTGCGCGGAAGCGCGGTCTGAAGCTGATCCTGGCGAACGGACGGATCTCGGACCGGTCGCTGCCGCGGTATCGCGCGGTGCGGGCGCTGCTGCGGCCAATCCTGGCGCGGTACGACCGGGTGCTGGCGCGGGAGGAGACGGACCGGGAGCGGTTCGTGGCCATCGGGGCGCCGGCGGCGATCGTGGAAACCAGCGGAAATGTTAAGTTCGATTTCGAGCCGGATGCGGCGCCAATGGAGATCGCGCCGCGGCTGGAGGCGCTGATCGCCGGACGGAAGGTGCTGGTGCTGGGCTCGACGATGGAGGGCGAAGACGAAGCCCTGCTGCCGCTGGTGGAGCAGTTCATCGCGGAGCAGAACGCGTTCGTGGTGATCGCGCCGCGGAAGCCGGAGCGGTTCGAGCTGCTGGCGGGCCTGCTGGCGACGTCCGGCACGCGGTTCGTGCGAAGGAGCGAACTGGAGGCGCATGAGGGCGCAGCGGAGATCCTGCTGCTGGACACCATCGGGGAGCTGGCCAAGGTGTACCGCTACGCCACGGCCGCGTTCATCGGCGGGAGTCTGGTACCGATCGGCGGACACAATCCGATCGAGCCGGCGGCGGTGGGGGTGCCGGTGTGCTTCGGGCCGTCGATGACGAACTTCCGGGAGATCGCGCACGTCTTCGTAAGGAATGAAGCGGCCATGCAGGTAGCGACGGCCGAGGAAGCGATCGCCTTCGCCCGCGGGATGTTCGAGGACGACACGCGCCGCCAGGCGTGGGGCGAACGGGGACGGCAGACGGTGCTCCAGAACCGCGGCGCTTCGGAACGGACGGCGCGGAGAATCGTCGAGCTGCTGGCATGATCCTGAAGCTCTTCGAGCTGCCGTACCGCGGCATCAACCGTCTGCGGCGTGCGCTCTACCGCGCCGGTATCCTGCAGCCGAAGCGGCTGACGCGGCCGGTGATCTCGATCGGGAACATCGCCGCGGGCGGCGCGGGGAAGACGCCGGCGGTGATCGCGCTGGCGCGCCATCTCACGGAGCGCGGCTACCGGGTGGCGGTGCTGACCCGCGGGTACGGGCGCAGCGATGCGTCGATCACGGGACCGATCACCACGCTCGACGCGGCGAAGTTCGGCGACGAGCCTGTGCTCATCAAAAAGAGTGTTGATAAGGCATCCGTATTCGTCGGCAGTAAACGATACGAAATAGCGCGCGATTATCATGATGCTGATGTATTCATCCTCGACGACGGCTTTCAGCATCTGCAGTTGGCGCGCAACGTCGACATCGTGATCGACGTGCCGCATCCGCGGTTCTCGCGCGAGGGGCGCTCGGCGCTGCGGGACGCGGATTTCGTGATCCCGCGGCGGCTGCGCACAGCCATCCCGCCGGAGCTGCGAGGACAGCGCGTGTTCGCCTTCGCAGGGCTGGCGGACAACGAGCAGTTCTTCGTGTCCCTGGCAGGGCTGGCAGGGCTGGACGTGACGGGCAGGCGCGGCTTTCCGGATCACCATCGCTACACGGCCGCCGATCTCGACGCCCTGCGGCGTGCGGCAGACGGGGCCACGCTGGTGACGACGGAGAAGGATTGGGTGAAGCTGCAGGACCCGTCCATCGTGGCGATCGGCGCGGAATTCGAGATCGGGACTGACGTTCTGGAGCGGGTCGTGTCGATGCTCCCCGAGCCGGACGCCCCGCCGGAGCGTGGCGCCAAACGCCGCAAACATCCCCTGCTCCAGCGCGTCGAGTACGTCACCTACCGGGCCATCGCCCGCCTGGTGCAGGCCATGCCGGACGCGCGGCTGCACCGCTGGGGCACACGGCTGGGCTGGCTGATGGGGAAGATCCTGCGCGGCCGCGACCGGCTGGCCATGCGCAACCTGCGAGCGGCCTTTCCGGATCGCGATGCGCGCGAGCTGCGGCGGACGCTCGACGACTGCTGGAAACATTTCGGCCGCGAGGGTTTGCAGGCGGTGCAAGCGCAAAACTTCACGATCGACGAGATCGCGGAGCGCTGCACGGTGGTCAACGAGCAGATCCTGCACGAGGCCATTGCACGCGGCAAGGGCGTGATCCTGATCAGCGCGCACTGGGGCGGCTGGGAGATCGCCGGCCTGACGCTGATGTCGCTGGTGCGGAACGTCCGCACGGTGGCCCGTCCGCTGGATAACGAGCTGCTGGAGCGTGACTTACAGAAGATCCGGGCCCGCACGGGCGCGGAGGTGATCGACCGGCGGCGGGCGGCCCGGGCATTGATCAAGGGGCTGGCGGACAACGCGGTGATCGTGCTGCTGCCGGACCAGGCCGTGCAGCCGCGGGAAGGGGTGCTGGTGCCCTTCCTGGGACGTCCGGCGTGGACCACGCCGGCCCCGGCGAAGATGGCCTTGCGAGGCGATTCGCCGATTGTGTTCGCTTTTTGCATCCCGGACGGCCTCAGGCATCGACTGGAGTTTCAGGAGTCGATCCGAACCGATCAACTGACTGCAGAGGAAAGGGACGCGACGGTGCTGACCGCGAGGATCAATGACGTACTCGCGCAACGCATCACCGCCCGCCCGGATCTGTGGCTGTGGATGCACGATCGGTGGAAGAGCACAGGGGAGAGCGAAGTAACGCATGGCGAGTGAAACGGTCGTACTCGGCCTCAATTGGGTGGGCGACAACATCCTGGCGCTTCCGGCGTACCGCGCGCTCCAGCACCGCTTCCGCAGTGAAGGGGGGGTCACGATCGCGGCTCCGCGCAATGTGGCCTCGCTGCTGACGGCAACGGGCGTGGCGAAGGCGGTCATCCCCTGGAGCCGCTCGATGCGCGAGCGCATCCACCTGCTGCGGGAAGGGCGCTTCCGGCGGGCGATCATCTTCCCGAACTCGTTCCGCTCGGCGTTCGTGCCGTTCATGGCGGGGGTGGCGGAACGGTGGGGGTATCCGACCGATCACCGGCGCATCCTGCTGACGAACGCGGTGAACAAACCGTCCCGCGGCCATCAACTCGACGATTACACGCCGCTCCTCGGCGCGCTGAGCGCGCTGAGCGTGGTGGACGACCTCCCCACGATCCACCTCCCGGCCGCCGCGCGCGAGCAGGGCCGCCAGGCGCTCCTCGGCGTCGGGATGCACCTCGACCGGCCGATCTTCGGCATCCACGCCGGCGGTCTGTATGGCCGCGCCAAACACTGGGGCGACGGTCGTTACGTGGAAGTGGTGAAGCGGCTGCGCAGCGAAGGCTTCGACATCGTGCTGCTGACGTCACCCGGCGAGCGCCAGCAGGCGGAGAAGATCGCCATGACGGCCAACGGTGTGCCGATGGTGGGTCACGAAGGCGATGTGCTGCACCTGGCGTCGATCATGTCGCACCTGGCGGCCGTGATCACGAACGATAGCGGCCCTCTGCACCTGGCCACGGCACTGGCAGTGCCGTCGGTCTCGATCTTCGGCCCGACGGATCCGGGGCGGACGGTGATTCCGGGCCTCAGCCACGTGGTGCGCCGCGAGCTGGGCTGCGCGCCCTGCTACCAGCGCGAATGCCCGCTGCATCATCACAAGTGCATGGCCGATGTGTCGGTGGACGAGGTGCACGAGGCAGCGCTGGCGCTGTTCGGCGGCATCGACAGCGTGCGCATCGAGGCAGAGCGGAAGGCGACGTAGCAACGCCGCGCCCTATAATCCCTTTCGATGGCGCGCGCGGCGGCGGACGAGAAGCTCTACAAGATCGGCGAGGTCTGCCGCGTCGCCGACGTCCAGCCGTACGTGCTCCGCTACTGGGAAACGGAGTTTCCCCAGCTCGCACCGAACAAGAGCGGCGGCGGGCAGCGGATGTATACGCGGCGCGAGATCGACACGATCCTGCGGATCAAGGAGCTGCTTTACCGCGATGGGTTCACGATCGCGGGGGCGAAGAAGAAGCTCGAGGAGCCGGTGGCGGTCGTCGTCCCTGAACCCGAGCCTGCAGCGCCCGTGACTGCCGAGACGCAGGATGTGCTCACCACGGTGAAGCGTGAGCTGCGGGCGATCCTGAAGATGCTGCGGTAGGGATATCTCGCCTCAACCGTGAAGGACTACGCGAAGCGTTTGGAGTGCGGCGCTTTCCCGCCGCTTTTGTATAGCCATGAGCAGGGGCCGTGCCTTTACCCGATCGTCGGGCGAGTGCCACCGGGAACGCCTGTGGCTGTACAAGAGCGG
>JAXDJK010000588.1:0-2526 GCA_034665665.1 Acidobacteriota bacterium | reverse complement strand
ATGCTCCGCGACTCCGGCATCCCCCTGGTCATGCATCCCGTCGTCGCCAACATCTCCGCCGTGTACGAGCGCCATGGCGTCGATCTCGGCCCGTACGAGGTGTGGGGGAGGCAGGCCGCGCTCTTCGGCCACCGTTCCACGACCGACCTGCGCGGCAAAGCGATCCTCATCCCGCCGCACATGCTCCGCGACATCCGGCGCATCCCGCACGGTGAGACCATCGCCCTGACCGGCTGGGCTCTACACCCGTCACGGCGGGACGGCGCCGATCACGGACTGCCACTTTCCGACCACGCCGACTTTGCCGAACTGCTCGAATTCGCGGGGCGCTGTCAGGCAAAAACGATCTTCGTGACGCATGGATCCCGCCGTTTTGCCGAGGAATTGAGGAGGCGCGGCATGCACGCGGAGTATTTACGTCCAAAACCCCAGATGCGGTTGTTTTAGAATCCGCGCGCCGGTTTCGGTGCAACTCACGCCCTATCCTTTCGTATCAGACGGTGTTTGGAGGACTTACATGACCGTTCGACGGTTGATCACTACAATTCTGTTGTCGCTTGCGGCGACGACGCTCGGCGCGCAGACGGCGACGCCGGCACCGGCACCCCGTACGACGGAGACGGTTACCGCCGAGACTGACCAGGACGTCAACAACGCGCGTGCCATGCGCCTCTCCCTCGACCAGGCCATGCAGCTGGCGATGGAACGGAACCTCGGGATCCAGGTGCAGCGTTACGAATCGCAGATGGCCGGCGAGTCGCTGCGCGCCGAATACGGCATCTTCGACTGGTTCGGCAGCGCCACCGTGCGTCAGGCCGCCGCGGAGAACCCGACCACCTCGACCTTTCAGGCCTCGTCGTCCCGCTCCACCACCTACAACTTCGGGGTGAGCCAGTTCCTGCCGACCGGCGGCACCTACACCGTCGGCTTCGACAACTCGCGCGTGACCCAGGCCGGCGGCGGCACGTTCATCAACCCCGCCTTCAACACGGACCTCGGCGCCACGCTGACCCAGCCGCTGCTCCGCGACTTCGGTCTCGACGTCAACCGCCGCGGCATCACCATCGCCCGCAACACCCTCGGCATCACGGACGAAGCGTTCCGCCTCAACCTGATGAACACCGCGGTCTCGGTGGAGCAGGCCTACCTCGACCTGATCTACGCCCGCCGCGCCGTCGACGTGGTCAAGGAATCGCTCTTCCTGGCCCGCGACCAGTCCCGCATCACCCAGATCCGCATCGACGTCGGCGCTTCCGCGCCACTGGACATCCTCCAGCCGCGCGTGACCATCGCCACCAGTGAAGAACAGCTCATCCTGGCGGTGGCCAACGTCCGCAACGCCGAAGATCGCCTCCGCGCGCTGATGAACCTCGAGCAATCCGAATGGGATCGCCCGATCGTACCGACCGACCCGGTCGAATACGCGCCGCTGACGGTCGACGCGACGTCCGCCGTGGCCCAGGCGCTGCAGCTGCGGCCCGAGCTGCGCCAGCAGAATCTCTCCACCGAGACTCTGAAGGTGCAGTACCTCTACGCGCACAACCAGACTCTCCCCACGCTCGACCTGGCTCTCGGCTACAACCTGAGCGGCATCGCCGGCACGACCCTCGATCGCGATCCCACCACGGGGCAGACCATCGTCGTCAATCGCACGCGCTACTTCGACGCCCTCGGCCAGATCGGTGACCGCGAGTCGCCGCAGTGGAACATCGGCTTCAACATCGGCCTGCCGTTCACCAACATCGGCGCCCGGGCCGTCGAGCGCCGCACGCAGCTCGACCTCGAGCAGTCGCGCACCTCGCTGGCCCAGCTCCAGCAGAACATCAGCGTGGAAGTCCGCGGCGCGGCCCGCGACGTCGAAACCTCCGCCCGCACCATTGCCGCCACGCGCACCGCCCGTGAGGCCGCCGAGCAGAACGTGCAGGCCGAGCGCCGCCGCTACGAGAACGGCATGACCACCAACTTCCAGGTGCTCCAGGTCCAGCAGCAGCTTTCCGACGCCCGCATCCGCGAGCTGCAGGCCCTGGTCGGCTACAACCAGGCCGTCTCCAACTACCACCGCGTGGTGGGCGACATCCTCCAGGTTCACAACATCTCCGTCAATCCGCCGGCACGCGCCGATGAGCCGAAGATGTTTCTCCCGCTCGACCGTTACAATTGGCTCAATTACGGGAGCAGGGTGAAAAACCTGGAGGAGCAGCCGAAATGACCGTTGGCGACACGAGCCCGGAGCCTTCCGCTCCAGTAGCACCGAAATCGAATCCATTCGCACGAATCGCGGGGGCGTTGTTTGCCCCCGCGAAGACGTTTGAGGAGATCGCGCGGCGGCCCGACGTTACCCTGCCGCTGATCATCCTGGTGATCCTCGGCTACGTCAGCATGGCTGTCATCGCGCCGCGGGTCGACTGGGACGCCATGACCAATGCCCAGGCCGAACAGATGAAGAAGAAGAGCCCGAACGCTACCGACGCGGACATCCAGAAGATGGCCCGCATCGGCAAAGCGATCGGCACGGTTGGCCTGTGG
>JAXDJK010000587.1:0-6225 GCA_034665665.1 Acidobacteriota bacterium | reverse complement strand
CGACTTGAACGTCCGCCGCTCGGTGGCGATGAGCGTGGCGAGCATTTCCTTCGTGGTGGTCTTCCCCGCCGACCCGGTGATGCCGATCAGCAGAAAGTCATAGCGATCGCGGATGGCGCGGGCCAGCTGTTGCAGCGCCACGGTCGTATCCGCGACCTGCACGATGCCCTTGCCTGCCGGGACGTTCTGCGGCACGGTCGACACCACCACGCCGCGCGCCGTCTCCAGCGCCCCTGGCACGAACTGATGGCCGTCGAGGCGCTCACCGGTGATGGCGAAGAACACGGAGTCCGGCTTCACCTCACGCGAGTCGATGACCACGGAGGACGACGTGACATCGCCACCCTGGATGACGGTCCCGCCGACCATCTCGGCCAGCTGTTGCATCGTCAGAGTCGGCATGACGCCTCCCGGACCAGTTGGCAGTTGGCAGTTGGCGGTTGGCAGTAGAAGAGGCGTTGGGTGGCGGCATCTCCCGCCAACTGCCAACCGCCAACCGCCAACTTCAAAGAAGCCGTCTTCCGGCCCCGCCGTGTTTCATCCCCGATGACCGGCCCCATGATCGTCCCCTTCCCCGAGGACTGCCTGGCGATCACCATCCACGCACCCGCACCGAAACCCGACGGAGCCGGAACGCGGCACCATGTAGGACGGACAGCAGAATAAGTCGTTCTCATGATCAATATCAACACTATTTGTCGTTGCGCTTTTTCAACGCGAGCTCGGCTTCCTCGCGGTCATCGAAATGCACGATCTCGTCGCCGATCACCTGGTACGTCTCGTGGCCCTTGCCGGCGATGACGATCACGTCATCCGTCCGCGCCGACTGGATGGCGTCGCTGATTGCGGTGCGGCGATCCGCTTCCACGCGGTAGTTCTGCGCGCCCGACATCCCGGCGGTGATCTCGTCGATGATGGCCTGCGGCGTCTCGCCGCGCGGGTTGTCGCTGGTCACGATGACCTCGTTCGCCAGGCGCGCTGCAATGGCGCCCATTTCCGGGCGCTTCCCCTTATCGCGATCGCCGCCGCAGCCGAACAGCACCGTCACCTTCCGCTCTTTGGCGATCTCACGAACGGCCAGCAGCAGCTTCTCCAGCGCGTCCGGCTTGTGCGCGTAATCGACGATCACCGTCGGTCCGCCCGACGGCACGGCCACGCGCTCGAACCGTCCCCGCACGGAGGTCAGGTTGTGGATGCCGGCCTCGATCGCTTCCAGCGGCATGCCTACCACCAGGCAGGCCCCGATCGCGCCCAGCCAGTTGTAAAGGTTCGGCAGACCGAGCAGGGGCGAGTCGACGCGGATCTCGCCGCGCGGCGTGATCACCGTCCCGCGGAGCCCCTCGACCGTGATCGAGAAGTCGCTGTCCGGATGGATGTCCGCCGTGGCATCACGGCCGAACGTGATCGCACAGGCGCCGAGCTCGCCCGCCAGCTTGCGGCCGTACTCGTCGTCGATGTTCACCACCGCGCACTGCCCCTCGTGGTCGATCTGGCTGAAGAGGATGCGCTTGGCGGCGAAGTAGTTCTCGAAGTTGCCGTGAAAGTCGAAGTGCTCGCGCGAGAGGTTGGTGAAGACCGCCGCGCCGAAGCGGATGCCGTACGTGCGCTTGAGCTCCAGCGCGTGCGAGGAGACTTCCATCACCGCGTGACGGACGCCCGCCCCCACCATCTTGGCGAACCATTCCTGCAGCACGGCGGCGTCCGGCGTGGTGCGATCGGCGGTGAGTCGCTCGCTCCCGGCGCGGTACTCGATCGTGCCGATCAGGCCGGCCGGCTTGCCGGTGGCGTCGAAGACCGCCTCGATCATGCGCGTGGTGGTGGTCTTCCCCGAGGTCCCGGTCACGCCGATCAGCGAGAGCTTGTCGGCGGGACGGCCGTAGAAGTTTGCGGCGATCAGGGCCAGGGCGGCGCGCGGGTCGTCCACCAATACAGTTGGCGGTTGGCGGTTGGCGGTTGGCGGTTGGGAGGTCGCCACGATGGCGGCGGCGCCCTTCTGCACTGCCTGGGGGATGTATTCGGAGCCGTCTTTCACGGTGCCGGGGATGGCTACGAAGAGCGCGCCGGGGCGGACCATGCGCGAGTCGGGGGTGATCGAGGTGATGTCGGGGTCGGCGTCGGCGGGCGTCTGGCGCACCGGTACGTCGCGGAGGAGGTCCGTCAGTTTCATCCGCGCGCCTCCGAGAACTGCAGCGTGAGGCGCCGGTCGGCCGGCAAAGCTCCGCCTGGTTGGGGATTCTGTGAAGTCACCACGCCGCTTCCTGTCGTCCGCACCACCAGGCCGCTCCGGACCGCTCGCGCGATCGCCGCGCGTGCGTCGAGGCCGCGCAGATCGGGGACTCCGGTACTTCCGGACACTGGCGGACTTTGCGAAATCGCGGCCAGAAGCGGCGGTTTGACGGTGATGGATCGCGACGGAATCGACGGGTCGACCGCCAGATACCGCAGCGTGGCCTCGGCGATCTCCTTGAACACCGGCGCCGCCACCGCGCCGCCGTAATACTCGCCCCGAGGCTCGTCGATCACCACCAGCATCACCAGCCGCGGCCGGTCCGCCGGCACGTAGCCGCCGAACGATCCGACGTAATGCCCGGGCAGATAACCGCCCCGCCCCGCCTTCTGGGCCGTGCCGGTCTTACCCGCGACGACGTGCTCGGCGAGCGCGGCCTTCTCGCCCGTGCCGCGGCTGACCACGGCCTTGAGGATCTCGTTCATCACCGCCGCCGTCTTTTCCGAGACCACGCGCACCGGCTCGCGCTTCGCCGGCGCCCAGACGGTCTGGCCGTGCTCGCCGGTCACGCGCTCCACGATCCGCGGCTCCACACGCATCCCGCCCGTGGCGATCGTGCCGAGGGCCCGCACGATCTGCAGCGGCGTCACCGCGATCTCCTGGCCGATGGAGATGCTCGCGCCGGAGACGGAGGTCCACTTCTCGGCTTTGCGGAGCATCCCGCTCCCCTCGCCCGGCAGGGTGATGCCGGTGCGCTCGCCGAAGCCGAAGCGGCGGATCCAGTCATAGAAGCGCTGCTGACCGAGAGCCAGGCCCACCCGGGCCGTGCCGACGTTCGAGGAGTTGACGATCACGTCTTCGAAACTGAGCATCTGGTAGCGATGCCCGTCGTGCTCATTGATGGTGATGTTGCCGATGGTCAGCGCGCCGTTGCCGCAGTCGATCATCTGCGACGGCGTGACCAGCCGCTCTTCCAGCCCCGCCGCGGCCGTGACCACCTTGAAGGTGGAGCCCGGCTCGTAGAGGTCCTGCACGTTCCGGTTGCGCCAGGCCACGGGCGGGAAGTCGCCGAAGTGGTTCGGGTCGAAGGTCGGATAGGAGGCCATGGCCAGGATGCCGCCGTCCTTCGGGTCCATGACGATCACCGAACCGCCGGTGGCGCGCGCCTTCGTGACCGCCTTCTGCAGGGCCCGCTCGGCGATGAACTGGACCACGCTATCAATGGTGAGCACCACGTGGTGGCCGTCGAGCGGACGGTTCTTGCCGTCGCCGCCCACCAGGTACATGCCGCGCCGCGCGTCGCGCAGCAGCGTCACTTTGCCGGGCGTGCCGCGGACCTGGTCGTCCAGGGCGTGCTCGATGCCGGCCAGCCCTTCGCCGTCCATGCCGGTCATGCCGACCACGTTGGCCGCCAGCGAGCCGCGCGGATACGAGCGGCGGTGCTCTTCGAGGAAGTAGATGCCGGGCAGCTTGAGCTTGCGGATCTCCGCGGTCGCTTCG
Source organism: Acidobacteriota bacterium (assembly GCA_034665665.1). GTDB lineage: Bacteria > Acidobacteriota > Thermoanaerobaculia > Gp7-AA8 > Gp7-AA8 > DASWOB01. Next base: position 2,498 of record JAXDJK010000587.1, on the reverse strand, counting down.
AGCGGCAGCTGGCGGGCGATCCAGGCGAAGCCGCCGCCGCCGCGCAGCTTGTTCTCGAGCTCGCGCTCGGTCAGGTGCAGCACCTTCACGCCAGCCAGCGTGTTCGCCACGCTCTTCACGCCTGCCTTCGAGAGCGTGGAGGGATCGGCGTAGATCGACTCGGCCGAGACGCTCTCCGCGAGGATCCGGCCGCGGACGTCGAGGATGGAGCCGCGCACCGGATTGAGCGAGAGCGTGCGCTCCTGCTGCCGCTGCGCCCGCGACACGTAATGGTCGTGGCGGACGAGCTGGACCTGCACGAGCCGGATCACCACCACGATCGACCATGCCGCCAGGATCGCGAACAGCTGGAGCAGACGGCGCTGCGAGAGCTGCATCAGCGGCCCCCGGCTTTGGAGACGATCACGATCGCTTGCGGATCGGTGGCGTTGAAGCCGAGCTGCGCGGCCTGCTGCTCCACTGAGTCGAAGCCGGTCATCCGGTCGAGCTGGAGCTGCAGGCTCTTGTTGCCCGCCTCGAGGTCCTTGGCCTGCTTCTGCAGGCGCGTGGCCTCATGACCGAGACGGATCACCTCGAGGTTCTGCCAGGTGAAGAGCAGGAGAAAAAGCCCGATCGGCAGTCCGAGCGAGAGCACGGCCAGCAGCTCACGATGCCGCTGACGGTCCCTCTCCCGGACGATATGGGTGTTGTCGATCGATTTTTTCTGAGCGTACATGTCCCACGACGCGCACCCGCGCGAAGTCACCCAACAAGGGTGAAGATCTGCCTACAAGCACGACGCGACGAGCCTCCGCACACACCCACGCTCCACGCTCCACCCCTCCCGCGCTCCCCGCCCCGCACACACACCCACCCTTCCCCAACCTTCACCCTTGCTCGATGCCTCCGGGCAAGTTTTGCTAGTTCCGGGCTGCCTGTCGTCTAAACGACCCGCAGCCTGCAACCAGCAACCGGTTCACACCCGTGCCACCCGTTCCGCTACCCGCAGCTTGGCGCTGCGCGATCGTGGATTCCTCCCCAACTCTTCGTCTGAAGCAGTGACCGGATGGCGCGTCAGGACTGTGACCGACTCCGTCGCCCCGCACCCGCACACCGGCATGCCGGGCGGGCAGGTGCACTCCCCTCCCAGCCGCCGGAAGGCTCGCTTGATGATGCGATCCTCCAGCGAATGAAACGAGATGATGGCCGCCCGCGCGCCGCGCTCGAGGACGCTCACGGCGTCATCGGCGAAGCGGTCGAGCTCGACCAGCTCTTCGTTCGTGGCGATCCGGAGTGCCTGGAAGGTCAGCGTCGAGGGGTCGATCTCGTGCGGCCGTGATTTCTTCACGCCGCGGATGACTTCCGCCAGCCGTGAGGTGGTCTCGATCCGTCCATCTACCCGCGCCGCGACGATGGCGTTGGCGATCTTCCAGGCCGAGGGCTCTTCGCCGTACGTCCGGATGATCCGCGCCAGCTCCTCGACGTCGAGGTCGTTGACCAGGTCGGCCGCGCTGCTCCCCTCCGAGCCCATGCGCATATCCAGCGGCCCTTCGAACCGGAACGAGAATCCTCGGCCTGGATCATCGAGCTGCATGGACGAGACGCCGAGATCGGCGAGAAGACCGCTGACCTGTGCGATTCCGTGCTGCTTCAGGATGTCAATGAGCGATTCATGACGGCCGCGTACGAACGTCACCCGGTCGCCGAAACGGCTCAGCCGCTCCCGTGACCGCTCCAGCGCTTCCGGATCGCGGTCGATGGCCACCAGGCGGATGTGCGGGTAGGTCTCCAGGAGCCCCTCCGCATGTCCACCCAGCCCCACCGTCGCGTCGACCAATGTCCCATCTTCGCGCGCGGGCCGGAGATACTCGATAACCTCTTGGAAAAGAACAGGATCGTGTCTCAACTACACCCCGTGTAATTCGAGCTCCTTGAAGTCCTCCGCGGTCAGCGGCGTGTCCGTGAGCCGCTTCTGGATCCGCTCGTCGTTCCAGACGATCAGATGATCCTGATTGCCGATCACGACCACGTCTTCGCTGATGCCGGCCACCGTCCGCAGCACCGCCGGCACGAGCACCCGCCCCTGCGCGTCGATCTCTGCCACCTGACCGAAGTAGTTGACCCGCTCGAGGAGCTTCATCTTCGCCTGCGACGTGGACGGCACCTTCGACAGGCGCGTCTGGAAGTCGTACCAGACCGGCAGCGGGTAAACCAGGGCCCGCTCGCCGTCGGTGGAGGTGATGAAGCACTCCGACCCGTACTTGTCTTCAATGATCTTGCGGAAATTCGCCGGGACCTTCAGCCGACCCTTTTCATCGATCTTCGCGGGGCTGTGCCCCATGAGTTGGCTGAGTTCCACGCCTTGTAGAGCCTTTCCCGACTACATTTCCGCTGTTGCGATGCGCATTTCTACCACTTTGGACCACTGGAGTCCACAATTATCCACCCAATAAGCGTAAAAAAGCGGTGGGCCAGCCCACCGCTATCAGTTCCTCGGAGTTCCTCGGAGTTCCTCGGGG
>JAXDJK010000586.1:0-5560 GCA_034665665.1 Acidobacteriota bacterium | reverse complement strand
CATGAACAACATGTTGATCATCAGGAAACCGGTCATCCCCGCCGCGACCTCCGTGCTGATCCGCACCTCTGCCTCCGGCATCAAATAGAACCTGCGGACGAGAACGGCCACGAGCGTCGCGAACGAGCCCACAATTATTGTGAGCGGAACGGCCGCCAGCCGCCAGAAATTGCCCGCCTGCCGCGACTTCGCCGTCGGGATGTACGGCACTGCCACGCCGAGGAGCGCCAGCACCAGGGCATGGAAGTAGACGCTCCAGCAGCCGAGCTTCAGCAGCGTCCCGCGCCAGTGCCAGCCGCGCTCGCGCGCCGGATCGCAGAGCCACCGCTGCGCGTAGCGGTAGATCAGCACGCCGAACAGCCCCACCGGCAACGCCCGCTGCAGGTACTCGCTCAGGAACATCGCCGCCGGCTGCACCCCCGTCCACAGATACAGCGCCGGGATCAGCAGGTAAATCGGCGCCGTGAGCCCCACCAGGTAGTACGTACCGATCATGAAGTACGAGAGCTTCTGGTGGGACGTGAGCCGCCGGAAGGCGCGCGGGTACTCGCGGAAGAGCACCTCGTACACGCCTCTGGCCCACTTCAACTGTTGCTTGACGAACGAGCCGAGGTCCTCCGGGACGAGACCGCGCGCCAGGATCTCCGGGACGTAGATCGACTTCCATCCCGCCGCGTGCAGCCGGATCGCGGTGACGAGGTCTTCGGCGAGCCCGATGCCGTGCCCGCCGATCGACTGCAACGCCGTGCGCCGGAACGTGCAGTTCGCACCGATGGCCACGGCCGTGCCGGTGCCGTGCATCCCCTGCAGGATCGGGCCGTAGAAGGCGTACGTCTGCTCCGCCGCGGCCCGCGCCACGAAGGAGTTGGGCTGGTTGTAGTAAGCCTGCGCGACCTGCACGAAACCGACCTTCGGCTCGTCGAAGTGCCCGAGCACGCGATCGAAGAGCTCCGGCAGCGGCACGTGATCGGGATCGAGCACGAGGATGAAGTCTTCCGTCGTCCGCGCCAGCGCCGCATTGATCTTGCCGGCCTTCGCGCCCGGCAGATCCACCAGCTCGAGGTGCACGGCGCCGCTGGCGCGCGCCAGCTTGCCGAAGCGCGGATCGCGCGTGTCGTCCAGAAGGTAGGTCGTATGCGGATAGGTGATGGCCCGCGCCGCCGCGAGGGTGCGCACGAACATCTCGTATGGCTCGCCCGGCGATGAGGTAGTGAAGATCGCCACCGATAGACCGGCCGGCGCGGCCTTCGGCGGCGGCTGTTCGAGGTGAAAGACGTTGTACCAGCCGACCAGCATCCGGAAGACGCCGTACCAGACCGCGGTGGAGAGCAGGACGAACAGCAGGCCATTGCTCACGTGGCCCGGCCGGAACCACCAGAGCGCGAAGAGCACGACGCTCTGCAGCCCGAAGAAGACCAGCACGCCGATGACGATGCGCGAGGCAGCGGTGACCGGAGCAGCACGGCGAGGCCGGAACAGATCCTCATCCGTCCAGCCCGCGCGTGTCCACCCCGCGCGCATCACAAGCGGCCGCTGAACCCGAAGTGGATGGCGTCGGCGCGATAGAACGCGGTGACCTGATGCTCGAACCCCGCCGTGGCGGTGAAAGTGCCACGCAGCGGGAACGTCACATCGGCCGAAGCGCGCCACGGGTGGAACGTGCGCGATACCTCCACCGGCCGCGGGAACAGCGGCACGAATGGACTGGAGCCGCTGGACGGTCCGAAGATGCGGTCGCGATCGCGGCCGACGCCGCCGTCGGCGTGCAGGCGAATCGCCGCGCGACCGGCGCTCACGTTCGCGGCCACGATGGCCCGCGCTTCCGTGAGCGCGCGCGGCGTCCAGTACGGGTCGTAGCGCGCCGCGTACGAGTACGCGAAGCCGCCGCCCGGCAGCGGCGACGAGGATGGGCCGATCAGGCGAAAACGGCTCTCGTCGGTATCGCGGTACGACACGGCCGCACCAGCCGAGAGCGAGGCGCGCGAGGAGTGGGCCACTCGCATGAGGTGGTAGCCGTCCGCGGCACGGCCGGCGTTGTGATCGAAGTAGCGGATGGCGTGCAGGCCCACCGCGGAGGATGAGCCCTCGGTGCCGCGTGTCCAGCCGAGCGTCGTGGTGGTTTCGCTGGGATGCGACTGCATCGACGACGCGGCGTAGAGCAGCTCGTGCTGGTCGACTTCCAGCCGCAGCGCGGCATGCGGCCACTCGCGTGCCACCGCGACACCGCCAAGGCCCTTGGTCACGCCATCGGGGAAACGCATCATCCGTAACGAGCCGCTCACGCGCAGATGCGTCGAAGGCAGCCATGTACTCGCGCCGATCGAGCCGAACGGCGCCGTCGCCTCGCCGAACGCGAAGCCGCGCGTGCTGAGCGCGTACGTGCCGGCGGTGGCGCTCCACTTCGTCAACGGATCGGTGAAGAACGTGTACCCGGCAGCCACGCGTGCGCGATCGAGCGGCTGATCGTCGTGGACGTACTCGCCTTCCCCGCTCAGCAGCGGCGCGGTCGCAGCGGTGATGTCGCTGAGCGCCTGGCGCGCATCGGCATCGTTCGGCCGCACGCGCAAGACGGCCTCGTAATCACGCCTCGCGGCGCGAAAGTCGCCGCTCCAGTACTCGGCCGTCGCCAGCCCCTTCCGCGCATCGACGTCGTTGGGCGAATGACGGAGCAGCGCGCGATACGCCGCCGCCGCGTCGGCATAACGCGTCTCCCACAACAGCACCTGAGCAAGGCCGAGGGCGGCCGCGCGGGAGTCGGGATGACGGCGGAGGATGTCGCGGTACTGCCGCTCGGCCTCCACGAATCGCTTCTGCCACGCCAGCCGCTCCGCCGCGCGCAGCTCGTCCGCGAGCGGCGCGGCCGCGGCGACGAGCGGGAGCAGCAGTGCGAGCACGGCCGCTGCCGCGAGGTGCATCATCGCGTTCATCTTACGGCCGGGCGGACACAGCGATATGCTCACGCCATGGGTGAATTGCAGAATCGATTCCGCGCGCTCCACCAGTCCGGTTGCTTCGTCATGCCGAATCCATGGGACGCCGGCAGCGCGCGGCTGCTCGCGCAGATGGGCTTTCCGGCGCTGGCTACGACCAGCTCCGGCTTCGCCTGGACCCTCGGGCGGCCCGACAATCACGTGACGCTCGAGGAGATGCTCGCGCATCTGCGGGCCATGACGGCCGCCGTCGACTTGCCGATCAATGCCGATTTCGAGGGCGGATTCGCCGTCGAGCCGGAGGACGTGGGGCGCAACGTCACGGCCGGCGTCGCGACGGGCGTAGCGGGGCTGTCGATCGAAGACTCGACCGGGGATGCCGCGAATCCGCTGTATGGGTTCGAGCTGGCGGTCGCCCGCGTCCGCGCCGCGCGCAATGCCATCGACGCCAGCGGCACCGGTGTCATGCTCACCGCGCGCTGCGAGACCTTCCTGGTCGGACGCCCCGATCTCCACGAAGCGATCCGACGTTTGAGCGCGTTTGCGGAGGCGGGAGCCGACTGCCTCTACGCGCCCGGGATCCGCGACCACGGCGCGTTACGCACGCTCATCGATGCCGTGGCGCCGAAACCGGTGAACGTGCTGGTCAGCAGCGACTTCGCCACCGTCGCCGAACTACGCGAGCTCGGCGCGCGGCGCATCAGCGTCGGCGGCGCGCTCGCCCGCGCGGCGTGGGCGGGCTTCCTCGACGCGGCCACCGAGATCGCGGAGCGCGGGACGTTTACCGCCCTCGCGCGTGCTGTGCCGTTTGCCAAACTCGACGGCTCCTTCGCATAAGATTCGCTGCGTGCCGTCGCTCCTGTACACCGCCTCCGCTCTCGAAGATCCCGTCTCCCTGCAGACCTTCGTCCGCGAAGCGCCGCCGCGCCCGCCCTTCCGCCGCGTGCTCATGGTCGATCCGACGCACTTCCAGGTGCGCCACATCATCAATCCGCACATGGAGGGGAACATCGGCGCCGTCGATGCCGCCCTCGCGCTCGAGGAGTGGGCTGCCATCAAGCGCACCTACGAGTCCCTCGGCTTCCCGGTGATGGTCGTCGACGGGACGGACGACTATCCGGATCTCGTCTTCGCTGCCAATCAGCTGCTCCCCTATCTCGACGCCGACGGCCAGCCCGCCATCGTCCTCTCGCACATGGCCAAGGTCGAGCGTCAGGCGGAGGTGGCCTACCTCGCGGACGTCTTCCGGCCGCTCGGCTATTCACTGCATCCACTGAAGACCCTCCTGCCGCTCGAAGGCACCGGCGACGCGATCTGGCATCCCGGCCGGAACCTGATCTGGGGCGGCCACGGCTTCCGCACCGACGAGTCGTCGTGGGCCGAGGTCTCCGAGATCACCGGCGCCCGCGTGGTGCCGCTGACCCTCATCCACGAGCACATGTACCACCTCGACGTGGCGCTCATGCCCATCGACGAAACGACCGCCTTCTCGTACCGCGGCGCGTTCGATGCCGAATCGTGGGCCCGCCTCGCCGCCGCCTTCCCCAACCTCATCGAAGTCCCGCCTTCGGAAGCAATGGAAGGCTTCGCCCTCAACGGCCACTCCCCCGACGGCAAGACCCTCCTCCTCCCCGCCGGCAACCCCGAGACCCGCCGCCTCGCCCAGTCCCTCGGCCTCACCGTGCACGACCTCCCCACCCGCGAGTTCCAAAAGTCCGGCGGCTCGATCTTCTGCCTCAAGAACATGCTGCCGTAAGGGCGGGCTGACGCCGGACGAGCGCGGAATCTCGACCGCGGTTACCCAAAAACGTGGCGGACGACGCGAACGCCACAGGCGCAGCCCGGGAGCGCGGCCGTCCCGGCCGCGCTCCGTACGGCCGGAGCCGCGGTATTCTTCGCGTCGCATGCCGCCGAAATCTGTGAAGGCTCCGCCGCCCGGGGATCGTCCGCTGAAGACGCTGGAGCGGGTCTTGTCGAAGGCCGGGATCGGATCGAGGACGGAGGCGCGGCGCTGGGTGGGCGACGGGCGGGTGAAGGTGAACGGGCAGGTGGTCCGCGATCCGGATCAATGGGTCGATCTGGAGCGCGACAGCATCGCCTTCGATGACCGGCCGCTGGAGAAGGCCGCGTCGACGTATCTCCTGCTGAACAAACCGACCGGCTACATCACCACCTACAAGGATCCGCACGGGCGGGCCACGATCTACGATCTCCTGCCGGATCGCGACCGCTATCTCTTCCCCGTCGGCCGGCTCGATCTCGATACCTCGGGGCTGCTGATCCTGACCAACGACACGGCCTTCGCCGAGCGGATGACGAACCCGAACTACAAGGTGCCGAAGACCTACGCGGTCAAGGCGTCGGAGCTTCTCCCGGAAGAGCAACTCGACCGCCTGCGCCAGGGCGTTGAACTGGAGGACGGTCCCACCCGTCCGGCCACCGTCCGCCATCTCCGCGATGAGGACGGCATGACCGTCTTCGAGATCACGATCACGGAAGGGCGTAACCGCCAGGTACGGCGCATGGTGGAGGCCCTCGGCGCGAACATCATCTCGCTCCAGCGCGTGGCCATCGGCACGGTCGCCATCGGCGATCTCGAGCCGGGCAAGACGCGCCCTCTGACCGAGGAC
>JAXDJK010000585.1:0-3477 GCA_034665665.1 Acidobacteriota bacterium | reverse complement strand
CAGATGTCGGGCGGCCAGCAGCAGCGGGTGGCCATTGCCCGGGCGCTGGTCGGCCGGCCGAAGGTGCTGCTCGCCGACGAGCCGACCGGCAACCTGGACTCCAAGAACGCGCAGCTCATCATGGATCTGCTGGCGTCTCTGCACGAACAGGGGAGCACCATCGTGATGGTCACGCACGATCCGCGCTGGGCCGATCACGCCGACCGCCAGATCTCGCTGTTCGACGGAAAAATCGTCGAGGATCGCCGCATTCGCGCGGAGCGCGTGGTGGCCGTGGCAGGTGCGCAATGACCAGGTCCGACATCCTCGAGCTCATCGCCCGGCACACGCGGGAGATTCTTCCCGGACTCGACGATCACCTGTTCGTGGACACCAACCGCCTGGTCGAACTGGGGGCGAATTCGGTCGACCGCGCCGAGATTGCCATGCTGGTGCAGGAATCCCTCGGCCTGTCGGTTCCGCGGGTCGAGCTCTTCGGGCCCAAGAACATCGGCGAGCTGGCTGAGCTCTTTCTGACGAAGCTCCATGCAGTCGCATAGTCCCGTCATCACCGGTGTCGGCGTGCTCTCGGCCATCGGGTCGGGGAAGGCCGCCTTCACTGAGGCGATGCTCGATGGCCGGAGTGCGTTCGGCGTCATGCAACGCCCCGGACGCCAGCGCGAATCGGCGTATCTCGGCGCGGAAGTGGGGGAGATTGCGTGTCCTCCGGAGATCGCCCGGCAGACATGGCGGGCCGCCTCTTTGTCCGCACGCGCCGCGCTCGTTGTCCTGCACGAGGCATGGAACGAGGCGGGACTGGATGCCGTCGATCCGAGCCGGATCGGCCTGATCGTCGGCGGCTCGAATGTCCAGCAACGCGAATTGACCCAGGTTCACGAGGCGCACGGCGGTTCCTCGACGTTTCTCCGCCCGACGTATGCCCTCTCTTTCATGGATTCGGACCTCTGCGGCTTCTGTACGGCGCAATTCGGAATTCGAGGAATGGCGTACACGGTGGGCGGCGCGTCGGCCAGCGGTCAACTGGCGCTGATTCAGGCAGCGCAGGCGGTGGTTGGGAACCAGGTGGACGTCTGCATCGCCCTCGGCGCAATGATGGACTTGTCTCACTGGGAGTGCCGAGGACTGAGAGCGATCGGAGCGATGGGCTCGGACCGTTTCGCGAACGAGCCGTCACTCGCGTGCCGGCCTTTCGATCGCGATCACGATGGATTCATCTTCGGGGAATCGTGCGGGGCGGTGGTGATCGAGTCGCGCCAGTCCAGCAAGCGCCGAGGAATCGTCCCTTACGGCACGCTGCGCGGCTGGGGAATGACCATGGACGGCAATCGCAATCCGAATCCCTCGATGGAGGGAGAAGTGCGCGCGATCCGGCAGGCGCTCGATGCGGCCGGATGCACGCCCTCGCAGGTGGACTACGTCAATCCTCACGGGACGGGCTCGGTGGCCGGCGACGAGACGGAACTGAAGGCATTGCACGCCTGTGGACTGACGGGCGTTCATCTGAACGCGACGAAATCGCTGGTCGGCCACGGTTTGAGCGCCGCGGGCGTGGTGGAAGGGATCGCCACGCTTCTGCAGATGCGCGCCGGGGCGTTGCACCCGACCCGCAATCTCGACCATCCGATCGACGACGAATTCAACTGGGTGAGGGACGAGCCTGTCCAACATCAGATCCAGAACGCACTCACTCTGAGCATGGGCTTCGGCGGAATCAATACCGCGCTCTGCTGGTCGGGCGCGCACTAAGTCATGACTACCGCCACTTACGAAACGATCAAGGTCCGGTTCGACGATTCGATCTGTTTTCTGCAGATCGACAGGCCGGAGGCGAAGAACACGATCAACAGCCGGCTCATCGCGGAGTGCAGCGAGGTCCTGTCGCGGTGCGAGGAGCTCGCCACGATCGTCGTCTTCAGTGGCTCGCCGGAGGTGTTCTGCTTCGGCGCTGATTTCCAGTCCATTGCCGCAACGGCCGAGCAGGGTGCGGCGCCCGGACCGATCTACGACCTCTGGCTGCAGATGGCCACCGGTCCGTATGTGACGATCTCGCACGTGCGCGGGCAGGTGAATGCCGGCGGCGTGGGATTCGTCGCGGCGAGCGACATCGTGCTCGCCGACGACACCGCGCAATTCAGTCTGTCGGAGTTGCTGTTCGGTCTCTATCCCGCTTGCGTGCTGCCGTTCCTGATGCGGCGCATCGGTTTCCAGAAGACGCACTACCTGACGCTGATGACCCAGCCGATTCTGGTGAAGCAGGCGTGCGAGTGGGGACTGGTGGACGCGTTCGAGCCGTCGAGCGAGGCGCTGCTGCGCCGTCACCTGCAGCGCCTGCGCAGGCTTTCGAAAACGGCCATCCGCCGCTACAAGAGCTACATGAACCGCATCCATGCGCCGCTGGAGAACCTGAAGGCGTCCGCCGTGGCCGGCAATCTGGAGGTGTTCACGGACCCGAACAACCTCCAGGCCATTACCCGATACGTGGAGCGGGGCCTGTTCCCGTGGGAGACCGCGTAATGGCCGCGCCCGAGATCGTTTTCATGTTCTCCGGCCAGGGGTCGCAGTACTTCCAGATGGGCAAGTCGCTCTACGAAGGCAACGACACGTTCCGCGAGTGGATGCTGCGCCTCGACGAAGTCGCGCGGCCGGTACTGGGGGAGTCGGTGCTCGCTGCCCTCTATGCGAGCGGGCGTGGCAAAGGCGATCCGTTCGACCGCGCGCTGCTGACACACCCGGCCATCTTCATCGTCGAGTACGCGCTGGCACAGGCTCTCATGGGTGCGGGCGTCCTGCCGGACGTCGTCCTCGGCACGAGCATGGGCTCGTTTGCGGCCGCGGCGGTCGGCGGATTCCTCGATGTCGAGGATGCGCTGCATGCGGTCGTGCGACAGGCCATGGCGTTAGAGGAATGCGGGCAGCCGGGCGGCATGACTGCCGTCCTCGCCGATCCCGCACTCTTCGGTGAGGAATTCCTCGGCGGCCGCGGCGAGCTGGCGGGAATCAACTTTTCCACCCATTTCGTGATCTCTGCAAAGCGGACGGAGCTCCGGGAGATCGAGGCCGCGCTCCGCAGGCGGAGCGTCACGTTCCAGCGCCTTCCGGTCATGTTTCCGTTCCACTCGCAGTGGATCGACCGGGCGAAAACACCCTTTCAGTCGTTCATGAACACGGTCACGCACAGGCAGGGTCGTCTTCCCATGGCGTGCTGCGACCAAACGGCGCTCCTCGACGAGCTCAGTGACGGCTATTTCTGGGACGTGGTCCGCCGGCCGATCCGCTTCCGCGAAACGACAGCACGTCTGGAAGAGGGTGGTCCGCGCCGCTACGTCGACGTCGGCCCGGCCGGAACACTGGCCACGTTTCTCAAGTACGGACTGCCTGCCGGTTCCACCTCGACGCTGCATTCGATCCTGACGCCCTTCGGCACCGATCGGAAGAATTTCGCGGCCGTATCGCAATCGCTCGGACACTGACCGCCAG
>JAXDJK010000584.1:0-5654 GCA_034665665.1 Acidobacteriota bacterium | reverse complement strand
AAGCCCCGCGCCCCACCCGCCCAGGTCCCTCGCTCGACGCTCGGGATGACAAACCGGCGGGTCTCCATGTGGTCGCTCAGATTTCTATTGACATTCTCGCATTCGTGTATACTGCGTTCTCCACGGGCGTAGGTTGAGCCATGCCGGATAAAGCCCCCGTGAGCTGACGCGGTTTCCCTCGGTCCGATCCCGAGGCCCCGGCGCCGCACTTCCCCGGTCACGGAATGCGGACGCGCCTTCCGTTCAAGCCCCGAGTCCGGATCTCGGGAATCCGTCCACCCGGATCGCCGGAAGTCTGCCGGAGGTCCATGCGATCGAAAGGAAGGAACAAACAATGATTACCACCATTGAACCGAACGACCCCGAAACCCCCATCAGCCCTGAGGAGGCGACCACGCAGATCCGTTCGATGCGGCAGCGCACGAAAGGATTCGTCCAGTTGCGACGGGAAGAGGAGAAGTCCATCCGCCGCGCGGCCGCGGTCAACCCGGAATTCCGGAAGGTGGCTGCCGATGCCATCAGCACCTCCGACCAGTTGTCCAAAGCCGTCGACGCCACGGGTGACACGCTGCGCGCCGAGGAAGAGGACATCCAGCGCTGGGAGAGCGTGCTGTCGGAGGTCGACGCTTTCCGCGCCGGCATCATCTCCACCATCAAGCTCCGGAAGCACAACCTCGGGCGAACGACTCTGCAGGCCTATGCCATCGCCCAGCAGTTCGTCCGCAACGGTCACATCGACCTCATCCCGCATGTGGATGCGATGCGCCGCGAGCTCCGCACTGCCCGCCGCCGCCCCGCCGCCACCACCGCGGCCGTCGTCACCCCGCCGCCGCCTCTCCCGCCGAAGTCGTAACCCGCGGTACACCGCGATCAGCCTGGCGCGCCTCGGCGCGCCAGGCTTTTTTTTGTCCTTCGCCGTTAACGCGCTTTCGCCCGCCATTTCGCGGCACCGGCTTTATCGCCGAAGGCGTCGAGCGTTCGCGCGGCGAGGTCGTACGCGCCGCGGTGCGGATTGGCCGTGGCCATCTCCTCGAGCACGCGTTTGGCGGCACCGGGCTGTTCCTGCACGAAGTAGATGATGGCCAGGTTGGCGTAGGACTGCAGGTGCTGGGGGAAGCGGGCGATCTCGCGGCGGTAGGCGGCGACGGCTTCCTCGGGGCGGTCCATACGGGCCAGGACGTCGCCGCGGAGGTGGTCGACGCCGAGCTGGGTCGTGCCGAGCGCGGTGGCGCGTTGTTCGGCGGCGTCGATCGTCGCCAGCGCGGGTTGGAGCTGCCCGGCGGCGCGCTGGAGCTCGGCCATGAGCAGGAGCATCTTCGGGGCGCGGTTGCTGGCGTCGACGGCGGCTCGGGCGTAACCGGCGGCAGCCTGCAGGTGGTTCTCGGCGAGGGCGGCGCGGGCGAGCACTTCGTTCGATTCGGCGGGATAGGCGGAGAGGGTCAGCTCCGCGTGCGACGCCGCATCCTTCGGGCGCTCCGCTTTGAGGTAGGTCACGGCCAGAGCCAGGGCCAGGTCGGGAGAGAAGCGCTCGGCCTGCGCGAGCGCGGTCTTGTACACGTCGATGGCTTCGTCGTAGCGGCCGGAGTCGCTCAGCACCTCGCCGAGGCGCGAGGCCACGTCGGTGAGGCGGGGATTCTTGTCCAGCAGCGCACGCAGCGCCACCACGGCCTCGTCGTTGCGACGGTCGGCGGCGAGTTGGAAGGCGGATTTGATCGCACCGAGGGAGTGGATCTCGTCGCGCGGATTGGGGAGGGGACCGGTGCGCTGCTGTGGAGTGCCGATGTACCCGAGCGCGGCCAGCTTCTTCGCCTCCTCCGGATCGACGGCGGCCAGCGTCGTATCGCCGGCCGGCATGGCGTCGAGGGCCTCGCGCATCGACGCGGCCACGCGGCGCTCGTCGGCCAGGACGTTGTTCTTTTCGCGCGGATCGCGGGCCAGGTCGTACAGCTCCGGGCTCGGCCCGCCGATGTAGTGCCAGCGGTCGTCGATCAGCGAGCGCAGATCGCTCCAGCCGAGGTGAATGCGCGGGTAGAGCGTCTCCGCGTAGAGCGGGGAGGACGAGGACTCCTTCCGTGGAGCGATGCCCGTCACCGCCAGCACCTCGTCGAAGATCTGCCGCAGCGCGAACGGCTCCACCACCGTCGACCCGCCGCGCTCGGACCGCGGCAGCTTGATCAGCAGCGGCACCTGCAGCGCCTCGCGGTAGAGCAGGATCCCGTGCTGATCCTCGCCGTGCTCCCACAGCCCCTCGCCGTGATCGGACGTGATGATGATCACCGCGCTGTCGTACACGTTCTTCGCCTTCAGCGCATCGAGCAGCTTCCCCACGATGGCATCGGCCGTGGCGATCTCGCCGTCGTACGGATCGGCGTAGCGGCTGCGGAACGGCTCCGGCGGCGTGTACGGCGCGTGCGGCTCGTACAGGTGCATGAAGAGGAAGAACGGTTCGCCCACATGGCCGTTCATCCAGGCCTCGGCGCGTTTCTCGGTCTCGAAGCCGGAGCGCTGGTGCTCGCTCGTGGCGCCGCCGGTGACGACCGGGATCTCGTCATCGTAGACCTCGAAGCCGTCGGAGATGCCGGTCTGCGACCGCAGCACGTAGGACGACACCGCCGCGCCGGTGCGATAGCCGTGCTCGCGCAGGACCTTGGCCAGGGTCCGGTGGCGGACCGGGTCGAATCGATAGCCGAGGTTGTTCCGGACGCCGTGCTCCGTCGGCAGCAGGCCGGTGAACATCGACGTATGCGACGGCAAGGTCAGCGGGCAGTGGCTGTAGGCGCGCTGATGGAGGATGGCGTCGCGGCGGAAGGCGTCCAGATTGGGCGTGGCCACGTTCCGGTAGCCATAGGCCGGCAGGCGGTCGGACCGCAGCGTATCGATGGAGATGAGGATCACCGGAGGCTGCTGAGCCGGGCCGACCGGGGCGGTGCTCTCCCGTCCGCGGCAGGACGCCAGGAGCAATGCGGCGGCGAGGAGGGCGGGGCGGCACGTCATTCGGCGTCGCACTTCATCGGGCGTCATGGTAGAGCTTCGACGGCGGAAAGACAGCAGGGTCGCACGGGTGCGGACGGAGTTCCGTCAGGAAGGCGTAACGCGTCGATCTCGCGGCACGGCAGGGACTTATCTCCTGTTACGAAAGTCATACGCAAACGGGCGGCAGTTCATTACCATAGCGTCACAAACCGTTCACGGGATCATTCCGAGGGAGGCTTCATGGGTCTACGCGCATCAACTCGCATCACCCTTGTTCTGTCCATTCTCTTCCTGCTTTCGCTTCCCCTCTTCGCCCAGCAGACCGGTTCGATCAGCGGCAGAATCACTGCCGTGGATGGCTCGGCGCTGCCGGGCGTCACCGTCGAAGCACGCTCTGACGTGCTTCCCCAGCCACGCGTCACTGTCAGCGGCGAGAACGGCGATTACCGCCTGCCTGTGCTGCCGCCCGGCAACTACACGCTCACCTTCAGCCTGGCCGGTCTCGAGACCCGCACCCGTAACGTCGGTGTGCGCCTCGGGCAGGACGCGACGACGAACGTCAGCCTGGGCGTGCAGGGTGTGGCCGAGACCATCACGGTTACGGCGCAGTCCTCGCTCGTCGATCCGACCACCACCGAGCTGACCAGCACCGTCGGCGAGACCGAGATCGAGAACCTGCCGGTGGCGCAGGAGTACCGCGATCTGATCAAGCTGGCCCCGGCCATCTCCTACACCGAGGAAGCCGTGCGCGGCCCCTCGGCCGGCGGCAGCGGTCAGGACAACGTTTATCTCTTCGACGGCGTGAACGTGACCCTGCCGCTCTTCGGCACGCTCTCGGCCGAGCCCTCCACGCACGACATCCAGCAGATCGAAGTGATCAAAGGCGGCGCGAAAGCGACCGACTTCAACCGCTCTGCCGGCTTCACCATCGACTCCGTCAGCAAGTCGGGCACGAACCAGTTCATGGGACAGATTGGGCTGCAGTTCGAGAACGACGCCATGCGCGGCGACGCCATCAGTGCCACGGTCCAGAATTTCGACCAGGACCGCACCTGGGCGAACTTGAACCTCGGCGGCCCGGTCATCGCGGACCGGCTCTTCTTCTACGGGTCGTACTACCGCCCGACCGTCGAGCGGACCAAGCGCTCCAATCCCTACGGCGAGCTGCCGAACTACGAAAGCACCCGCAATGAATACTTCGGAAAGCTGACGTACACGCCGCTCGCGTCGATCCTGCTCAACGGCAGCTACCGCGCCTCGGATCGCAAGAACGACAACGCCAGTATCGGCACGACCTCGGCGGCGAGCACCGCGTTGAATGAAGAAGCCACGCAGAACATCGGCATCTTCGAAAGCTCGTGGGTCATCAACGAGCGCAGCTTCGCCACGTTCAAGTACACCGACTACGCCAACGAGACCTCGTCGGTGCCGAGCCAGGTGCTGGACCTCGTGCCGTCGCTGACGGCCGGTTCGCACATCAACATCGCGGACCTGGCCAGCCAGGGCCTCTTCACCGTGCCGCTGCCGGTGGCCGGTCAGGACGCGTACAACGCGTTCATCGCCCCGCTCATCGCGCGTTACGGCTACGGCACGGGCGCGCGCACGGGCGGCGGTGAAGCAGGCGTCGGCTCGACCTTCAACGGCCAGGACTTCTATCGCACGGACGCGCAGCTCGGCTACGACATCACCATCGGCTCGCGCGTCGCGCACGACCTGCACGTTGGGTACGAGCGGATGCGCGATGAAGAGGACCTGCGCCGCAGCTCGAACGGTTACGGCGTCCTCAGCGCACCGCGCGGCGTCACGTTCCAGGGGCAGCCGGTCTTCTACCAGGCCACCTTTACCCGCTCCGTCAGCGGCGGCAACGGCAACAACATCCGCTCGCAGTACCTGCAGGAGAATGTCGAGCTGAACGACACGATCCGCTGGAACAACTGGTCGTTCAACCTCGGTGTGCTGACCAGCAACGACACGCTCTATGGCCAGGGGCTGAAGAACGATACCTCGACGCTCTCCGGCTTCGTGGCCGCGCCGGGCAACAAGTACAAGATGTACGAGATCCCGTGGGAGAAGACCATCCAGCCGCGCGTCGGCACCACGTGGGCCTACAACGGCTCGGACAACGTGTACGCCAGCTACGCCAAGTACGTCCCGGCGGCCAACTCGCTGGCGCGTGCGGCGTCGTGGGACCGCAACATCCTCGGTCTGACGTACCGCGCGCACTACGACGTGACCGGCACCCTGATCGGCTTCGAGCAGGTCTCGTCCTCGACGGGCAAACTGTTCGTCGAAGACCTCGATCCGCGCTACACCGATGAGTTCCTGGTCGGAACCTCCCAGCAGATCAACTCACGCTGGAGCGCCCGCGCCTACGGCCGTTACCGCTATTCGTCCAACTTCTGGGAAGACACGAACAACAACGCGCGCGTGCTGTGGGCGCCGGAAGGCTATTCGCACGAGCTGTACATTCCGAATCTCGCGGCCCAGCTCGCGCAGATCGGCACCGGCGGCAGCGGTACTTCCTACGTCATCGCGGAGCTCGACGGCGCGTTCACGAAGTACTACGAGGCCACGGTGGAGAGCGATTACCGCGTCGGCCGCGCCTCGGTTCGTGGTTCGTACACCTGGAGCCACTACTACGGCAACTTCGACCAGGACAACACGTCGCCGACGAACGACAT
>JAXDJK010000583.1:0-5548 GCA_034665665.1 Acidobacteriota bacterium | reverse complement strand
GCGAGCTGGCCATCGCCGACAACCTGGCCTACGTCCGCGCCGTGCTGGCCACGCTGCCGACGCCGCGGGTTCTCGTGTTCCTCGGCTTCTCGCAGGGAGCAGCCATGGCCGCCCGAGCCGCCGCGTTCGCCGACGCCAATGCCTCCGGCCTGATTCTCCTGGGTGGAGATATCCCGCCCGAAATCGCGGCCGATGAGACGGTCAGCCTGCCGCCGGTGCTCCTCGCTCGCGGTGCGAAGGACGACTGGTACACCGAAGAAAAGTTCAAGCACGACTTGAGCTTTCTCGAAGCGAAGACCCGCGTCACGGCGTGCGCCTTCGATGGTGGCCACGAATTCAACGACGCCTTCCGGGTCGCCGCCGGCCATTTCCTCCGGAGCCTCTGAGGCAACAAAACGGCGCGGTTTCGCGTTCTACTGAGTCCCCGATGTCCGACCGTCTCGACCGTCTGAAGGCACGCCTCAAAGAGCTCCCGGAACGGCCCGGGGTGTACCTGCACAAGAACCCGGAAGGGCAGGTCATCTACGTCGGCAAGGCCCGGAACCTCAGGAACCGGGTCACCTCCTACATCGTCGGCCGCGGGGCCCGTGACGCCAAGACCATGTCGCTCATCAGCGAGATCGACACGATCGACTTCGTCACCACGAACAACGAGCTCGAGGCCATCCTCCTCGAGAACAACCTCATCAAGACCCACCAGCCGCGGTACAACATCCTCCTCCGGGACGATAAGAGCTATCCGTACCTGAAGGTCACAATATCCGAGGACTACCCGAGGGTGGTCTTCACCCGGCGGATGGACCGCAAGAAGGGAGACCTCTACTTCGGTCCCTTCTTCGCCGGCACCGCGCGGCGGATCCTCAAGCTGATCGCGGACCAGTTCAAGCTGCGCAGCTGCGACATCACCATCCACCGCGGCAAGAGCGCCCTCGGCCGGCCGTGCCTCTACTACGACATGCACCAGTGCCTCGGCCCGTGCGTGGTCGGTCTGACCGAGGACACCGCCTACCAGGAGATGGTGGACGACGTGGTGCTCTTCCTCGGCGGCAAGTCGCGCGAGCTGCAGGAGCGCCTGAAGAAGCGGATGTACGAAGCGGCCGGGCAGGAGAGCTTCGAGCTGGCCACGTACTACCGCGACCTGATCCGCACCGTGGAGCGGATCCAGGCGGAACAACAGGTGGCATCGGCAGACGAAGAGGACATGGACGTCTGGGGCCTCCATGAGGCCGGCAGCGACGTGGCCGTGCAGCTCTTCGTCATCCGCAGCGGCAACGTGGTGGACCGGCGGGAGCTGTTCTGGGAGAAGGTGCCGGAGTACCTGCCGGGCCATTTCCTCAGCGAAGTGCTGCAGCGCTATTACCAGGACAACCTGTTCATCCCGCCGGAGGTGCTGATCCCCTTCGACGTGGAGGAGGAGGAGCTCGTCCGCGAGTGGCTGGCGCAACAGGCCGGGCGCAAGGTGGACATCCGCGTGCCGCAGCGCGGCAAAGGTGTGGACCGGATCGATCTGGCCAATCGCAACGCCGCGCTCTCGCACGAATCGCGTTTCCGCCAGTCGAAGCAGGACCGCCTGCAGATCGCCGCCGAGCGCCTGGCGCAGATCATCGGTTTCGGCGACCGGGAGATCCGCAAGATCGAGTCGTTCGACATCTCGAACATCCAGGGGACGGACTCGGTGGCCGGGATGGTGGTACTGGACGGCGGGAAGTTCGACAAGAACCAGTACCGGGTTTTCAACATCAAGACGGTGATCGGCGCGGACGACTTCCGCTCGATGGCCGAAGGGGTCGATCGCCGCTACCGCCGCCTCCTGGAAGAAGGGAAGCCGCTGCCGGACATGATCCTCATCGACGGAGGCCGCGGGCAGCTCAATGCCGCCCTGGCGGCGCTGAACAAGCTGGGTATCGACGAGATCCCGATCGCCGGCCTGGCCAAGCGCGAGGAGGAGATCTATCTCCCGGACCGCGAGGACACGATCCGCCTGGAGAAGCACGACCCCGCGCTGCACCTCCTGCAGATGGTCCGCGACGAGACCCACCGCTTCGCCGTCTCCTCCCACCGCCGCCGCCGCTCGAAGCGCATGCTCCACAGCGAGCTCGATGACCTGCCCGGCATCGGCGAGAAGCGGAAGCGGCTCTTGCTGGAGCGTTTCGGGAGCGTGTCCGCCATCCGCCAGGCCTCGGCGCAGGATCTGGTGAATGTGCTGGGGCGGAAGGTGGGGCAGGGGGTGTGGGATGACTTGCATCCGTAGCGGGCGAACGATGAGAGGCGAATGCAAAATGCAGAATGCAAAATGCAAAATGGAAAAAGAGGCAGGAGCGGCGCGTAACGCGAGCCCTTTCCATTTTGCATTTTGCATTCTGCATTTTGCATTCAGCCTTTGACTCTCTCCCGCGACACACCGATCACCCGCTAATGCGATAATCCTTCGCGGTCCAGCATCGAATGCAATGGGCGTGGGAGTGGCGATGCACCTCGAGGGTGATATCAGCGAGATCCAACGGGTGGAGCGGCTCGTCGATTTGTGGCGGGAGCAGTTCACGGGGGCGATCCGATTCGAGAACGACGGGATCATCAAGATCATCTACTTCAAGGGTGGGGACGTGCTCTCCGCGAGTACCAACGACCGGGCGGATTCGATCGACGAGATCCTCATGCGGGCCGGCAAGGTCTCGCGCGAGCACGTCAAGCAGGCCCTGGCCAAGCGGAAGGAGAACGAGACCCTCGGCGACGCTCTCCTGAACCTCGGCTTCATTACCCGCAAAGAGCTGACCTGGGCCCGGCGTGTCCAGGTCGTCGGCGTCATCCGTTCCATCGCCGCCTGGCCTACCGGCTCGTTCACCATCGTGGCCGACTACCTGCCCAAGCGCGATGAAGGAACGCTCTTCCCGCTGCCGCAGGTCCTGGTCGAGCTGGTCGTCACCGAAGCCGACCGCCAGCGCTTCGAGGGTGCGATGGACGGCGGAGCGGCCGTCTTCACCCGCAGCCCCGATTTCGAGGACGTCTTCCGCCGCCTCGGTCTGAACGAGGAAGCCGACACCATCGTCGCCCAGATCGACGGTCAGCACACCGCGGCCGAGATCGCCCTCGCTTCCGGCAAAGACACCTTCAACGTCTACAAACTGCTCGACGCCCTGGCCCTGCTGCGCATTCTCCGGCGCGAAGCGAAACCTCAACCAGCACCTGAGTTTTCGCTCGACGGCGAGCAGTCCTTCGCTACCGCCGGCGTGGCCGACGCGGCCGACATGTGGGACGACGCGCCACCCGTGGAAACGGGCGAGATCGGCGGTCCGCAGTTCCAGCTCGACGAGACCGAGGCCTACGGCTCGCCGACACTCGAAGTGCCGGGTCTGTCGATGCCGCCTGAGTCGGACTACCAGCCGCAGCCCTATCAACCGATTCCGGCGGCCACTTCGGTCGCCGAGCCGGAAGAGACGCCGGCGTGGGACGAAATGCCGCTCGACACGACCGTCGGGGCATCGACGGAGAAGATGCCGGCGTGGGATAACGCGCCGCCGCCGATCCCCATCCCGCCGATTCCCGCGCGGAAGGAACCTGTCGCCGCGGCTCCAGCGGCCCCAGACGAGCAGTGGGGCTTCGACGAAGCACAGATCGATGCCGTTCGGCGTGCCGACGTACCAGTGGCGCGGCCGCCGATCGACAACCCGCCGCTCCGGCGCGGCAATCCGCCGCGCGGCGGAGCCCGGCGTTACGGCCTGCTCGTGGCGCTCATGCTCATCTTTATCGGCGCCGCGGCCGGCTATTTTGGCTTCCTCTGGTGGCAGGGCAGGCAGGACGCCGAGGTGGCGGCGCAGCAGCCCGTCCGCCGGGCCCCCCGTCCGGTGACGCCGGTGCCTACCGGCACCATCGTCGAAACACCCGTCACCGACACCGCCTTCACCTCGACCTCCACGACCACCACGACCACGACAGCGCCCTCGGCCGGGCTGACCATCACCACGCCCCCCGTCACGGAGACCACCACGAGCAGCGTCCCGGCGAACGTGGCCACCGCCACGACGGCCCCTGCGCCTGTGCCCGCACCCGTCCGTACCACTCCGACCCCCGTACCCGCTGCACCCGCGGCGGCAACCCCCGCCGCCGACGCCCTGCGCACCCGCTACGACGCCATGGCCCACGATTTCGCGGCCAATCCCACGGGCAACTACACCGTCCAGTTCGCGGTCTTCTGCCAGCCCTCCAGCATCGCCAACGCCATGAAGAGCGGTGGCAACAAGGTCTGGTTCGTCAAATACGGCAGCCGCTGTTACCAAGCCTACTTTGGCCACTTCGACGGGCGTGACGAGGCCGTGGCCGCTCTGGCGAACCTCCCGCCCTCGCTCCGCGACGCAAACGCCAAAGTCGTGGCCATCGCCCGGTAGAGGCAGTTGGCGGTTGGCGGTTGGCGGTTGACGGGAAAACCGCAGCCGACGAAACTTGCAGGGTTCTCCCACCAACCGCCAACTGCCAACCGCCAACCGATTAAAACCCAATGCCCTGGCTCATCGACGGCAGCAACCTCCTCGGCGCGATGCGGGTCGACCGCATCGCCGAGGAGTCGAAGCGCGGTCTGGTGCGCCTCCTGGCCAGCTTCGCACGGGCCAAGAAAACGCGGGTCACCTGCGTTTTCGACGGCCCCGAGCCGCCCAGCTTTGCACGAGTTCTGGGCGGCCTGACGGTGGTTTTCGGCAACGGTCGTCCGGCCGATGACATCATCGCCGAGCGGGCGGCGCAGGGAAGGGGCTGGAGCGTGGTCACCAACGATCGCGGTCTCGGGGAGCGCATCGCCAGGTCCCAGGTGGAGATCGTCGCCGCCACGCCATTCATCCGGCAGATGGAAGAAGCGGCGGCGAGCGGGGAAGAGACGGTCGAGGAAGACTGGACGAACTATTTCTCCGACCCGAAAAACCGCCTCGATTTTTGATGTCGGCAGGCCGACATTCTTTCTAACTGCTAAAACAGCAACGATTTAGCTGCTGCTATTTCCGGGGAAGTTTTCTGCCGACATGCTGTTGTACCGGAGTGCGTGGAGCCGATCGGAGGATCGCGGTAAGGCGCGCAAGCGCTGAATCGAGGAAAGTCCGAACTCCTACGGGCAGCAGGCTGGCTAACGGCCAGGCGTGGTGATGCGACGGAAAGTGCAACAGAAAACAAACCGCCAACCCGCGACCGCAAGGTCGCGGCGGTAAGGGTGAAACGGTGCGGTAAGAGCGCACCGCGTCGCACGCGAGTGTCGACGGCATGGCAAACCCCCTGCGGAGCAAGACCAAATAGGGACGCGATGGGACCGCCCGTTCCCGCTCGAGTGTCCGGGTAGGTTGCTCGACCGCCGCAGTAATGCGAGCGGCAGATGAATGATTCTCGCCGCTGTTCGCGCAAGCGATCGGCGGAGACAGAATTCGGCTTACAGATCGGCTCCACGCTTTCCTTAAAACTGAACGCAGAACGCAGAGCGCAGAACGTTGAATTGAGAAAGAGAAACCGGCGCTCGCCCGGTCCCCTTTCTACATTCAACGTTATGCGCTCTGCGTTCTGTGTTCAAGCCTAT
>JAXDJK010000582.1:0-2859 GCA_034665665.1 Acidobacteriota bacterium | reverse complement strand
CCAACCAAAGCTGTGCGGGCAGCCGCCCGCCCGCCGGAGGCCCCCCGGTTGGGCATGTTTCTGGCGAACTATTTGGTTGTCACGGACGTAGCTAGGAGCAGCATGGCCATCGAACCGATACCGATCTCACGGACTGCCCACAAGATCGCAGCGCTCCAGGACAACGTGGAGCGTGTGATCCGCGGCAAGTCGGAGGTCGTGCAGTTCTGCATCGCCGCGTTGCTCGCCAAGGGCCACATCCTCCTCGAAGACGTACCGGGCGTCGGCAAGACCACGCTCGCGCATGCCCTCTCGCGATCGCTCTCGCTCGACTTCCAGCGCATCCAGTTCACCAGCGACCTCCTGCCGGCAGACATCGTCGGCATCACCATCTACAACCAGGACCTGCAGGAGTTCGAGTTCATCTCCGGCCCCGTCTTCACGAATGTGCTCCTCGCCGACGAGATCAACCGTGCCACGCCGAAGTCGCAGTCCGCGCTGCTCGAGGCCATGAGCGAGGGCACGATCACGATCGAGAAACGGCGCATGGCGCTACCTGATCCCTTCCTGGTCATCGCCACACAGAACCCCATCGAGCACGTCGGCACATATCCGCTGCCGGAATCGCAGCTCGATCGCTTCCTGATGAAGCTCACCATCGGCTATCCGAGTGCCACCGACGAGAAGAAGCTGCTGCGTGCTGGTGGCGCCCAGGAGGCGCTGGAGCATCTGGCGCCCGTGCTGGACATCGAGGAAGTGCGCGAGCTGCAGGAGCGGGTCACGGCCGTGCACGTCAACGAAGCGCTGATCGAGTACCTGATGACCATCGTGGAGACGACGCGCACGCACAACGAAGTAGCCCTCGGCGTGTCGACGCGTGGCGCGCTGACGTACTACAAGGCCTGCCAGGCCCTGGCGCTGGTCTGCGGCCGCGACTACGTCGTCCCCGAGGATGTGAAGCGGCTGGCCGGACCCGTGCTGTCGCACCGCATCGTCATGAAAGACCGCCGCATCCTGCGCGGTGATTACTCCCCGGAAGCTCGCTTCATCCAGCGCATCGTCAACGAAATCCCCGTGCCGCGCTGACGCCTATGCAGAGCACCGTCCCGTTCGCCTTCAACGGCGTCGTCCGCCTGACCAAGGTGGGGACCACGTACATCCTGGCCACCATCGTCATCGCCATCGCCGCGCTCAACACCGGCAACAACGCCCTTTACATCGGCGTGGCGTTGATGCTCGGATCGCTGCTGCTGTCGGGCATGGCCTCCAAGAGCGGTCTCAAGCACCTCGACGTGGAGGTTTACGGAATCGAAGAAGCGTGGGCAGGACGGCCGGCGGACGGCATGCTGCGCGTGCGCAATCGCTCGAGGATCTGGAGCGTGCGCGACGTGGTGCTGACCTCGGAGTCGCTCGCGCAACCGATGCTCCTGCCATCGCTGCCGCGCCGCTCCACGCGCGAGCTGCCGGCGGCGTTTCTCTTTCAGCATCGCGGCCTGGTGCAGGTGCGCACGATCGATTCGTACACACGCTATCCGTTCGGCTTCTTTCTGAAAAAGCGCCGCCTGCGCGTGCAGAGCGACGTGGTGGTTTATCCGCGCATCCTGCCGGAGGAGATCGCGCGCGAGCGTTTCCGGCCGGCCACCGGCGAGCAGTCGACGGCGAACCGGCCCGGACACGGTACGGAGCTGCATTCGTTCCGGGAGTACGTCCGCGGCGATTCGCTCCGGCACGTGTACTGGAAAAAGTCGGCAAGCCTGGGGCGCTGGATCATCAAGCAGACCGACGTCGAAGCCGCCCGCTCGGTGCATGTGGTCGTCGATCCGTACAAGCCGTACCACGTGACGGACGATGCGTTCGAGGCCATGGTCAGCGAGGCCGCCACCTTCATCCATCACGCCGTCAGCCGCGAGCTCGATGTGCTGCTGTCGTTGCCGCGCATGAACCTGCGGGCCACGCCATCGCAGTCGGCCGCGCCGCTGTTCCGGGCGCTGGCGCTGCTCGAACCGGTGTACGAGCCGGTGCATCAGACGCTGGAGCGGAACAGCGTCTACTTTTCGGCCGGGAGGCGCGATGAGCCGAAGAGCGCGTGAGGTCGAGACGCTGCTGCTGGCGATGTTCGCCGCGGTGCCGCTCTACCTGACGGCGGCCATCGGCCCCCTGCCGCTGCTCGCCTTCCACCGCTTCCTCGCCGCGATGGTGGTGCGGGTGCTCTCGGGCAAGAGTCCGGAGCTCGTGCCGGCCAGGGTGATGCTCTATCTGGCCATCGCGTACGTGCCGCTCTACATCGTCGACGCCGCATTCATCTCGCGCAGCGCCATCGCCGCCTCGACGCACCTGGTGCTGTTCATCGCCGCCTACCAGCCGACCGAAGCGATGCACCGCAACAATCAGGCGCAGCGGCTGCTCACGACGGGCCTGATCTTCACGGCCAGCCTGGCTACCTCCACGCACATCACCATCGTGCTGTTCGTGGCCGTGTTCGCGCTGGTGATGTTCCGCCAGATGATGTACGTGAGCCACATGGAGACGGTGCGGGCCATCGGGCGGGAGTACGACGAGGCGCCGTCCGGACGGTCCGCGGTCTTCTATCTCGCCGGTGCGGGGCTGATCGGTCTCTTGCTCTTCCCGCTGCTGCCGCGCGTGCGCAATCCGCTCGTACAGGGGATGAGCGGGAGCCTCAGCGGCGCCACCACGGCGCTGAGCGAATCGATCGACTTCCGCGAGCCGCGGGTGAACTCCAACGACGGCACACTGGTGGCGCGCGTCTGGGTGGACGATGCCGCGCGCACGTTCGCGCTGCCGCTGCGCCTGCGCGGCACGGTGTACGACCACTACGAAGGTGGCGAGTGGAAGCAGTCCAGGCTCTCCGGCCTGCGGCAT
>JAXDJK010000581.1:0-2563 GCA_034665665.1 Acidobacteriota bacterium | reverse complement strand
GTAGGGATTTCCTTCCGGCGTGACCCTCCTAGGTATGCTGACCGCCCTGCTTTTCACCGCCGCCACCGCCACGGTGATGGTCGTGCCGCTGACAAACACGACCGTGTGCGGCGGACCGCCGAAATAGGTGCCCCATGACCGAGAACCGCCAGTTCAGGTACGCGCACGACGTGAATACGTCCGCCTTCAGCAGGGAGCTTTCCGCGCGCGTGGAGGCCTATTTTGAGAGGCGCGGTGTCGGGCGCCACGCGAACCTGGAGATGTACTCCAAGACGATCCTCGGCCTGGTGATGGCCGTCGCCGCGTACTACTGGCTGATGACCGGCCATTTCACCGCGCTCGAAGTGATCGGCGTCTACGTGATCCTCGGCGCCGCGCAGTTGTACTGTTGCTTCAACATCGCGCACGACGGAAATCACAGCGCCTACTCCAACAGGAAATGGGTGAATCGCCTGGCCGGCTACGTCTTCGACGCGATCGGCGTGAGCTCTTACATGTGGCGCCTGCTGCACAACACCGCGCATCATTCCTTTGTGAACATCCGCGGTGCCGATACCACGCTGGTGTCGGGCAATCTCTTCCGCTTCTCGCCACACGACCAGCGCCGGCCGATTCATCGATTCCAGCATCTCTACGCACCGTTTTTCTATTGCCTGTCCTCGCTGGACTGGGTGCTGACGAAAGACTTCCGCTGGCTGACGCCGGACAAGAGCTTCGGCAATCGCAGGCAGATCAAGCATCCGCTGAGTGAGCTGATCGTGTTGTTCGCGTTCAAGGCTTTCTATTACACGTACATGCTGGTGCTGCCGCTGATCCTGCTCGACGTGCCGTGGTGGTCGATCCTGGCCGGGTTCGTTGCGCTGCACGCCTGCATGGGCTTCACGATCGCGGTGATCTTCCAGCCCAATCACTTCAACGAAGAGGCGACGTATCCCGAAGCAGATGACGACGGTCACATCGGCAACAACTACATCCAGCACGTCTTCGACACCACCTCCGATTACGCGAATCATCCCGTCAAGAACTGGATCCTCGGCGGCCTCAACCTGCACGTGATCCACCACATGTTCCCCACCATCTGCCACGTCCACTACCCGGCCCTGACGAAGATCATCACGACGACGGCAGCGGAGTACGGCCTGACCTATCGCGAGAACCGAACCATCACCGGAGCGTTTCTCGCGCATCTGCGGTGGTTGAAGGTGCTGGGCAGTACCGGGTAATCGCCCGGGAGTCGCGCACTGGCCGGCCAGCTCCGCCGGAGAGGCTTGGTGATCGGCCTACCGATCGCTAAACTATCCGGCAGCGTCCGCTTCATCCAATGCGATCCATGACCTGTTCGGCGTCCCGCCGTGTCGCGGCCTGTCTTGCCGCGTTGTTCGTGTGGGCCGCCCTGTCCCTCCGGGCACAGGAGAAACCGCTTCACCGGTTCCTGCCGATCGAAGACCAGTCGCACGTGTCTCTCGCGTACATCTGGCTCGACATCGCCGAGGAGGCCACGGCGCGTGAAGTCGACCTGCATGGCGCGCGGCCGACGATCCTCTCGCGCACGATGGCCATCTGGGCCACGGCCATGTACGACGCCTGGTCCGCGTACACGCCGCAGGCAGTCGGGTCGCGGCTGGGAGGCGGCCTGCGCAGGCCGGCGAGGGAGCACACGCTCGAGAACAAGAAGAAGGCCGTCAGCTACGCCTCCTACCGCGCGCTGCTGTTCGCGTATCCGGAGGCGAAGGACTATCTCGCGGCGGAGATGAAGAAGCTGGGCTACGACCCGGCCAACGCATCGATCGATCCGGCCCGGCCGGAAGGCCTGGGCAATCTCGCCGCGCAGGCAGTGATCGACTACCGGCGCAACGACGGCGCGAACCAGTTTGGCAACGAGGCCGGCGGCGACGGCACGCCGTACGGCGACTACACCTACTACGTGCCGGTCAATCCCGCCGATCGCATCATCGATCCCGACCGCTGGCAGCCAATCACCTTCACGCTCGCCGGCGGGAAGAAAGTCACGCCGAATTTTCTGACGCCGCACTGGTACCGGGTCAAGCCGTTCGCCCTCGAAAGCAGCTCGCAGTTCCGGCCCGGTCCTCCGCCGAAAACGACCACCGACAACGAACGCCTCCGCGCTGAGACCGAGCAGGTGCTCCTCTACAACGGCCACCTGACGGCGCACGAGAAGGCGGCGGTGGAGTTCATGCGCGACGGCCCCCGCTCGACAGGACAAAGCGGGCACTGGCTGCGCTTCGCCCAGGACGTCTCCCGCCGCGACGGGCATGATCTCGACAAGGACGTGAAGCTCTATTTCGTGATCGCGAACGTGGCCTTCGATGCGTTCATCTCCTGCTGGGAGACGAAGCGCTTTTACGATTCGTCACGGCCCTGGACGCTGGTGCACCACTATTTCAAGGGGCAGACGGTGACGGGATGGGCGGGCGTGGACGGGGGCGTCCGGGAGATGCCCGCCGAGGAGTGGCATCCGTACTCGCCGTCGAACTTCATCACCCCGCCGTTCCCCGGTTACACCAGCGGCCATGCCACCGTCAGCGGCGCGTGCTCGAAGACG
>JAXDJK010000580.1:0-4703 GCA_034665665.1 Acidobacteriota bacterium | reverse complement strand
AAGCGTCGCAACGTTCCGGGTCCGGACCTTATCACTCCGTCTTCTTGTCGAACCACGCCAGCCACTGCTTCACCGCCTCCAGCTTTTTGGCGTTGACGCGGTAGACGCGGGTGCGGCCTTGTTTCTCCTGGACGACGAGCTCGGCTTCCTCCAGGACGCGGAGGTGGCGGGTGGTGGTGGGCCAGCTGTGCTGGAAGCGGGCGGCGATGTCGCCGGAGGCCATCTCGCCGCCGCGGAACCAGATCGTGAGGAGGATCTGGCGCCGGGCGGGGTGGGAGAGGGCGGTCAGGACGGTGGTGAGCTCCTCGATCTTCCGGGCGGCGTCCACCGCGCGGCTCAGGACTCGAGCGGGTGCAGGGCGATGAGGTCCATGCCGTCGAGGATGGGGCCCATCGGTTCCCAGACGGCCATGACTTCGGGCGTCTGGTGGGCGATGCCGGCCGCTTTTTCGTCGACCCACTCGAACGTTTCGACGAACGTGGAGCCTCCATGCGGGGACGGACGCTTGGATTCGCCGCGGTACAGCTTCGCGGGGGTGTCGGTGGCCAGGCCGATGCCGCGCAGGGCCGGGTAGTGCTTCTTGAGCAGCTCGGTAAAGGTGGCGTCGTGGCCGGGTTTGACGCGGTAGAGCACCAGCATCGAGACGGGTTGTGATTCGGACATGGTTTGGTTCTCCTGTGTGCTGAAGATTAGCTGAGCCGCTAAGTAACGTCAATGCCTCGCGTAGCACGCGACCCGGCCCGTGCCTTGCTTTTGCACCCGACGCAATGCGTATCCAGCCCCTTCGCGACCTCGCCCGTTCTCTCTCCATCGAAACCACCTACATCGACGCCACGGGTAAGCGGCAGCAGGCCAGCCGTGAGGCATTGCTGGCGGCGGTGGACGTGCGGCGGGGGAAACGCACGGAGCGCGCGGTGGAGCCGGTGACGGTGGTGTGGGGTACGGCGAAGCCAACGGTAACGCTGGCGAGCGCGCCGACCGAGCGGGTGGAGTGGGACCTGCTGCTCGAGGACGGCTCGTGGCGCTCGGGACGCACGCACGCGGCCGGCAACACGGTCACGCTCGATGAGACGCTGCCGTTCGGGTATCACACGCTGCACCTGCACACGGGCGGGAAGAGCTACGGGACCTTCGTGATCGCGGCGCCGCCGAAGGCGTATGCGCCGCGGCAGAAGACCTGGGGCCTGTTCCTGCCGCTCTACGCGGCGCGCACGCGGCGGAGCTGGGGGGCGGGCGATCTCGGCGACCTGTTGCAGTACGCGCAGTTCGTCGATCAGTACGGCGGCGGGGTGGTGGCCACGCTGCCGATGCTGGCCGCCTTCGACGATGAGCCGAGCCCGTACTCACCCGTGAGCCGGCTCTTCTGGAACGAGCTGTATCTCGATGTGACGCGCGTGCCGGAGTTCGATCCAACCGAAGTCGACCACGGTGTGCTCGCGCATTTGCAGCAACTCAAAGATGTCGATCCCGCCGCGGTGATGCGGGAGAAGCGTCGCGTGCTGGAGCGTTGCGCGGCGCGGTTCATCGCCACCGCGTCCTTCGAGCGCTTCGCCGAAACGGCGCGCGAGTACGCGGAGTTCCGGGCGCGGATCGAGCAGCGCGATTCGGCCGCGTATCACCTGTACGTGCAGTACCGCATGTCGCAGCAGTTGCGCGAAGCGGCGAACGCGGCTCAGCGGCTCGGCTCCGGGCTCTACCTCGACTTTCCGCTGGGTACGAATCCGGGCGGGTACGACGCGTGGAGGTATGCCGAGGCCTTCGCAAAGAACGTCTCGGTGGGTGCGCCGCCGGACGGGTTCTTCACGAAAGGGCAGAACTGGGGCTTTCCGCCGTTCGATCCCGACGCCATTCGCGAGCAGCGCTACGACTACTTCCGCGCGGCGGTGCGCAACCACGTCACGCACGCGGGCGTGCTGCGCATCGATCATGTGATGGGGCTGCATCGCCTCTACTGGATACCGAACGGTGCCGATGCGAAGGACGGCGTGTACGTCCGCTACCGCGAGGAGGAGCTGTACGCGATCCTGACGCTGGAGTCGCGGCGGCATGGTTGCGTGATCGTGGGCGAGGATCTCGGCACGGTGCCGCCCGAGGTGCCGAAGATGATGGCGCGGCACGGCCTGCGGCGGATGTATGTGGTGCAGTACGAGATCAAGCCGCAGGAAGAGCCGGTCGGTCCGCCGCCGGCCGCGTCGGTGGCCAGCGTCAACACGCACGACATGCCCACCTTCGCCGGTTTCTACAGCGGCCACGACATCGACGATCGCGTGGCGCAGGGGCTGCTGGACGAGCGGGGGGCGACGCAGGAGCGCGAAACTCGCGAGGCCATGCGCCGCCGGCTGATCGACTTCCTGGTCCAGCGCGAGTACCTGACGCACGGACCGACGCAGGACACGCAGCGCGTGCTCGAAGCGGTGCAGGCGTTTCTCGCCTCGACCGACGCGGAGATCGTGCTGGTGAACCTCGAGGACCTCTGGGGCGAGCTCGTGCCGCAGAACGTGCCGGGCGTGCCGGCGCGGAGCTGGCGGCATAAGCTGCGGATGGGGCTCGAGGAGATGCAGGCGGACGGCAGCATCCGCCGCGTGCTGACCAACGTCGCCGCGCGCCGGAACGCCGCCGTGGTGTAACGGTTCGCCCCGCTGCGCGCGGCCCGCAGCTTGCTTCTGAAGGTCATCGCCGCTACGTTGCGCGCCCGCCCTGCGCGAGCGGCGGTCCGCAGCAAAATCAAGCTTACAGAGGATGTGGAATGGCAGTTCGAGGGAAGAAGAGCACGACGACGGATAGTAGCCAGGCGACGGAAGCCGCGAAACCGCCTGCAACGGCAACGACC
Source organism: Acidobacteriota bacterium (assembly GCA_034665665.1). GTDB lineage: Bacteria > Acidobacteriota > Thermoanaerobaculia > Gp7-AA8 > Gp7-AA8 > DASWOB01. The sequence continues at coordinate 1,873 of JAXDJK010000580.1, read as the reverse complement.
AAGGCAGCCGCGCCGAAAGCTACCGCCGCAAAGGCAGTGAAGGCGGTGGCGAAGGTGCCGGCGAAGGTGGTCAAGGCCGCTACGAAAGCGCCGGCGAAACTCGCGCCGAAGAAGGCCGCTGCCGCGCCGCCTTCCGCGCCTGCCGTCGATGTAGACGAGATGCAGACCGTCGGCGCCGACGTGGTGCCGCGGGAGACGATCACGGTCGATGTACCGATCGCGGCGGAGCCGGTCGACCCGATTCCGGCGCCGACGGTGGATGCGACCATGTTCGCACCGGCCGAGGCCGCGAGCGAAACGCACGCTGAGCCGCCCGTCACCCACATCATCGCAACGGAGCCGGAGGCCACTACGCCCTCATCGTTGCTGTCCGATTGGGATTTTCACCTCTTCGCCGAAGGGACGCATTCGAAGCTGTGGCAGAAGCTCGGCTCGCACATCGTGCCGGGCGGGACGATGTTTGCGGTGTGGGCGCCGAACGCCGCGGCCGTGAGCGTCATGGGCGACTTCAACGGCTGGAACCGCGAGACGCATCCGCTGCGCGCCATCGGCTCCGGCATCTGGGAAGGCTTCGTGGCCGGCATCGGCAAGGGAGCGCACTACAAGTACTACATCGTTTCGCAATTCAACCATTACAGCGTCGCCAAGGCCGATCCGTTCGCCGTGCTGCAGGAGACGCCGCCGGAGACTGCCTCGGTGGTCTGGGACCTCGAGTATCAGTGGAACGACAGCGACTGGATGAGCGACCGCCGCGCACGGAACTCCGTCGAGGCGCCGATGTCGATCTACGAGGTGCACCTCGGGTCATGGCGGCGCGTCTCGGACGACAACGGCCAGACCTGGCGCTCGATGACCTACCGCGAGATCGCCCGCCCGCTCGCCGAGTACGTGAAGAAGATGAACTTCACCCACATCGAGATGATGCCGGTGATGGAGCATCCGTTCTACGGCTCCTGGGGCTATCAGTGCACCGGCTACTTCGCGCCCACCAGCCGCCACGGCACACCCGAGGACTTCAAGTACCTCGTGGACGTGCTGCACCAGCACGGCATCGGCGTGATCCTGGATTGGGTGCCGTCGCACTTTCCGACGGACGAGCACGGCCTGGCGTACTTCGACGGCACGCACCTGTTCGAGCACGCCGACCCGCGCAAGGGGTTCCATCCGGATTGGAAGTCGTTCATCTTCAACTACGGCCGCAATGAAGTGCGGTCGTTCCTGCTGTCGAGCGCGATGTACTGGCTGAGCGAGTACCACGCGGATGGCCTGCGGGTCGACGCGGTGGCGTCGATGCTCTACCTCGACTACTCGCGCAAGGCGGGCGAGTGGATCCCGAACGAGTTCGGCGGCCGCGAGAACGTGGAGGCGATCTCGTTTCTGCGGCGGATGAATGAGGACCTGTACAAGGAGCACCCGGACGTGCAGACCATCGCCGAGGAGTCGACGGCGTGGCCGATGGTTTCGCGGCCGGTGTACATCGGCGGCCTCGGCTTCGGACTGAAGTGGGACATGGGTTGGATGCACGACTCGTTGCGCTACTTCTCGAAGGACCCGATCCATCGGCGGTATCACCACAACGACCTGACCTTCCGGATGATGTACGCCTTCACCGAGAGCTTCGTGCTGCCGCTCTCGCACGACGAAGTGGTGCACGGCAAGGGCTCGCTGATGGGCAAGATGCCGGGGGACGAATGGCAGCGCTGCGCGAACCTGCGTCTGCTGTACGCGCACATGTACGCGAATCCCGGCAAGAAGCTGATCTTCATGGGCGGCGACCTCGGGCAGTACCGGGAGTGGAACCACGACGGCAGCCTGGAGTGGGACCTGCTCGAGCAGCCGATGCATGCCGGGATCAACCGCTGGCTCGAAGACC
>JAXDJK010000579.1:0-4387 GCA_034665665.1 Acidobacteriota bacterium | reverse complement strand
AACGTCGGGCTGGCGGCCGCGCGCGGCACGTACGTGGCGCGGCAGGATGCGGACGATGTGTCGATGCCGAGCCGCTTCCGCCGCGAGGTGGAAGTGCTCGATGCGCATCCCGAGATCGTGCTCGTGTCGACGAACTACGCGATCATGGACCGTCACGGCCGAAAGCAGGGGCGGACGCGGATCTCGAATCCGCCGGACGTGTTGCGCTGGCGCATCCTGTTCAGCAACGCCATCGGCGGGCACAGCCAGGTGATGTTCCGCACGGAGGCGGCGCGGCGCGTGGGCGGCTACGACGTGGAGGTGCGGTGGTCTGAGGACTACGACCTCTGGACGCGCCTCCTCGATTGCGGCGAGCTGCTGGTGCTGCCGATGGTCGGGATGCGGCACCGCCTGCACGACCGCCGTTCCAGCGTGATCTGGCATGTCGAGCAGCGCACGAACTCCTACGGCATTACCCGTCGCATGCTGAGCCGTCACCTCGGCCGGCCGGTATCGGACGAGGAGCTGTTGGCGGTGTCGCATCTGTGGCGCCTGGAGCTGCAGCGCGGCTACGGCGCACGCGCCGACCGGGTCGTGCGCGAGGCCTACCGCGTCTATGCCGGCCGCAACCCCGCGGCCAGCCGGCGGCGCGTCCGCCTTCTCAATGGCCGCCAGTTCACGGTCGTGGCCGCGTTCCTCCTCCGCCGCGGCCACGTCTTCGACGCCGCCCTGCACATCGGCCGCGCCGTCCGCTGGCACCCGCTCGGACCGTTGAAGGCCGCCTGGTACATCGCCGGCCTGGCCGCGTACCGGCTTCGCCGGTTGACGCAACGCGCGTAGCGTCTCAAAAGAGGCGCGCGCCCGAAGCCTGCGCCGCCGCGAGGAGGTCGAGAAAGCGGCCGCGGGGGATCTCGCGGGCGCCGAGGGCCTCCATGTGCGGGGTCATGACCTGGCAGTCGAGGAATGTGCCGCCGCGCGCGCGGAGGTGGTCGATGAGGAAGAGCAGGGCCAGCTTCGACGCGTCCGGCCGGAGGTGGAACATGCTCTCGCCGGTGAAGACGCCGCCGGCGTCGATGCCGTAAAGGCCGCCGGCCAGCTCCTCACCTTCCCACGCTTCGATGCTGTGCACGTCACCGGCGTGATGAAAGCGGGTGTAGGCGGCGACGATCTTCGGCTCGATCCAAGTGCCGTCCTGGTCGGGACGCGGGACGGTGGAGCAGTGGCGGATGACGTCGTCGAAGGCGCGGTCGATGGTGAACGTGTACGGCGCGCGCTTCTGCACCTTCCGCAACGACCGGCCAACGTGCAGCTCGTCGAACACGATCACCGCCCGCCGCCGCGGTGAGAACCACGGCAACGGCAAGCCCTCGTGCGGCCAGGGAAAGATACCCTTGCGGTACGCCTCGCGCAGCGTCTCGACGCGAAGATCTTCGCCCATGGCGACGACGTCGCTGGGGGCGTAGCGGGGGTCGGGGAAGGGCATGGGCTCGCTGCGCTCGAATGGTAAATGTTGAATGGTGAATGTTGAATGTTGAATGGAGGACGCGCGGCATGCGCTCATTCAACATTGAGCATTCAACATTCAACATTCAACATTTGCTTTTGACTCGTCAGTAGCGCAACGTCAGCTCTCCGGCATCCGCGTCCACCACCACCGTTCCGCCGTTCGCCAGCGTCCCGAACAGAATCTCATCCACCAGCGGCTCCTTGATCTTCGTCGAGATCAACCGGGCCATCGGTCTCGCGCCGAACGAACGGTCGTAGCCGTGATTGGCCAGCCAGGCCCGTCCCGGTTCGCGCAGCTCGAGGGTCACGTTCTTCGGGATCAGCTGGGTCTGGAGCTCGGCGATGAACTTGTCGACCACCTGTTCGATCGTCGAGAAGCTGAGCGGCTCGAAGGCGATCCAGGCGTCGAGGCGGTTGCGGAACTCGGGGGCGAAGGCTTTCTCGATCGCACCGCGTCCGCGGCCGCTCACGGCGTTGTTCATGAAGCCGGGGGAGGCGTCGGTCATCTCGCGGCCGCCTGCGTTGGTGGTCATGATCAGGATCACGTTCCGGAAGTCGGCCTTCTTGCCGTTGTTGTCCGTGAGCGTGGCGTGATCCATCACCTGCAGCAGGATCGAGAAGAGATTCGGGTGTGCCTTCTCGATTTCATCGAGCACCAGCACGGCGTACGGCGTCTTGGTGATCGCGTCTGTCAGCAGGCCGCCCTGGTCGAAGCCGACGTAGCCGGGAGGCGCGCCGATGAGGCGCGACACGGTATGCGACTCCATGTACTCGCTCATGTCGAAGCGGATGAACTCCACGCCGAGGGATTGTGCGAGCTGCTTGGCCAGCTCCGTCTTGCCCACGCCCGTGGGACCGCTGAAGAGGAACGAACCGATCGGCTTCTCCGGCGCGCCGAGGCCGGAGCGGGAGAGCTTGATGGCACTGACCACCTGCTTGATGGCGTGGTCCTGCCCGTAGATCACCCGGCGCAGATCGGCTTCCAGGCCCTGCAGCCGTTCCTTCTCGCTGACGGCGATGGTCCGCGGCGGGATCTTGGCCATCCGCGAGACGACCGTCTCGATCTCGTGGACGTCGATCACTTCGGTTGGCGCTTGGCGGTTGGCGGTTGCCGGTAGGGGCTCGGTGCGCATCATGCGGGCGCGAGCCCCCGCTTCGTCGAGGACGTCGATGGCTTTGTCGGGGAGGTGGCGGTCGTGGATGTACTTGGCCGACAGCTCGGCGGCGAGGCGGATGCCTTCGTCCGTGAACGTCACGCCGTGGTGCTCCTCGTAGTAGCTCTTCAGCCCCTTCAGGATCTCGACCGTCTCTTCGACGGAGGGCTCGCCGATCTCGATCTTCTGGAAGCGGCGGGCCAGGGCGCGGTCGCGCTCGAAGGACTGCTTGTACTCGGCGTAGGTGGTCGAGCCGATCACGCGCAGCTTGCCCGAGGCGATGGCCGGCTTGAGCATGTTCGACGCGTCCATCGTCCCGCCGCTGACCGCGCCGGCGCCGACGATGGTGTGGATCTCGTCGATGAAGAGGATGGCGTCCTTCTTCTCCACGAGGGCCTGGATGACGGCCTTGAGGCGCTGCTCGAACTCGCCGCGATACTTGGTGCCGGCCAGCAGGGACCCGAGATCCAGCGAATAGACCTCGGAATTCTTGAGCACGAACGGCACGTCGCCCTGGCTGATCTTGAGGGCCAGGCCTTCGGCGATGGCGGTCTTGCCGACGCCCGGCTCGCCGACGAAGAGCGGGTTGTTCTTGCGCCGCCGGCAGAGGATCTGGATGGTGCGCTCCAGCTCCAGCGAGCGGCCGATCAGGGGGTCGATCTCGCCGGCTTTGGCGCGGGCCAGCAGGTCGACGGCGTAGTTCTTCAGCGGATCGCGCGCGGACGAGGCGCCCTCTTCGTCGGGATTGGCGAAGGCAGGGGTTGGCGTGGTGGCGTCCTCGCGGGCGCCGTGGGAGAGGTAGCTGAGCACGTCCAGCTTGTTGATGCCCTGGCTGCGGAGGAGGTAGACGGCCTGGGAGCGCTCGGCCTGGTACAGCGCGGCCAGCATCTGCCCGGTGTCGACTTCCTTCTGGCCCGAGCTCTGGGCGTGGATCTGCGCGTACTGGATGACGCGCTGGAGCATCGAGGTGAGGATCGGCTGGAGGGCGGTGTCGTCCGTCAGCGTCTCGTAGGTCTTGGTCATGAAATCGTCGAGCTGCTTTTTGAGCTGTTCGACGTCGCCTCCGCAGGCCCGGACCGTGGCCACGATGTCCTGATCGTGGAGGAGGGCGAAGAGGAGGTGTTCGAGGGTGACGTATTCGTGGCGGCGGCGAACGGCTTCGTTCACCGCGAACTCGAAACTCGCTTGCAGTTGCTTCGCGATCATTCTCTTTCCATGGTAACGAGAAGGGGGTACTCGTGCTCTCGTGCGAGCGCAGTGGTCTTCTCGACTTTCGTTTCGGCGATTTCGTAGGTGTACACGCCGGCCACGCCACTGCCGCGCAGGTGGACGTTGAGCATGACCTGGATGGCCTGCTCTTCCGGCATGTTGAAGATGGATTCGAGGACCCAGACGACGAATTCCATGGTGGTGTAGTCGTCGTTGTGGAGAAGGACCTTGAACAGCGGCGGCTCTTCGACCTTCTCCCGGCTCTCCGCGACAGCGGACTCTTCGTACTGCGCGTCGGGTGGCAACATTCGGCATAAAAGGAACGCAAGTTCCGGGCGCGATATTCGGGCGGGGGTAGGCGGTTGCGGCGCTGGAAGAAGCAAAGGGCTAATCTCGCGATCCTCGCCTGATCTTTGGCGACATCCAAAAGCGCGCCGGACTACGCGAAGCGTTTGGAGTGCGGCGCTTTCCCGCCGCTTTCGTACAGCCATCCTCGCAGACCGTGCTAAGCGCCCGCAGCGCCTGTGGCTGTACAAGAG
>JAXDJK010000578.1:0-3698 GCA_034665665.1 Acidobacteriota bacterium | reverse complement strand
GATCGGGGAGTCGCTGCTGCCGTACAACAACGATCTCTTCGCCCGGCTTGGGGTGGCCGACCAGCTGGCAAAAGGGGACTTTCATCCGAAGTACGGTGCCGACTTCGTGACCGGGGACGGCAAGGTCGGCTGTTCGTTCCGTTTCGACCAGACCCTTGATGATCCGTACCGCCAGTCGTACCAGGTCAAGCGGGCCGAATTCGACCACCTCCTGCTTCGGAACGCGTCTGCTAATGGCGTGGAGGTCCGCGAAGAGACCGCGGTCGCCTCCGTCGACCTGGCCGATCCGGCGCGGGCAGTGGTGCGCACCCGCAAGGGCGAGGCGCTGGAAGCGCGCTTCGTCGTCGACGCCAGCGGGCACGGTGCGGTCCTGGGGACCCGTGTCGGGGCAAAATCCGACATCCCCTCGCTGAAGAAGATCGCTGTCTTCGCCCATTACCGCGGCGTCGTGCGTGCCGAGGGGAAGGCGGGCGGCAGCACCGTCATCGTGGTGCTCAAGAACGCCTGGTTCTGGCTCATCCCTGTCAGCGCGGAGACCATGAGCGTCGGCCTGGTGGTGGATCGCGACCACGTCGTGCAGTGCGGCCTCACGCCCGAGCAGATCCTGGAGAAGACCATCGCCGAGACGCCATGGGTGGCGGAGCGCATGATTGGCGCGGAACGGCTCACGCAGGTTTACGCGCGGAAAGACTTCTCCTTCCAGATGCGCAACATGGCCGGCCCGAACTTCGCCCTGGTCGGCGACGCGGCCGGCTTCCTCGATCCCATCTTCTCCACCGGCGTGTTCATGGCCATGAAATCGGCCGACATCGTCAGCGAGGCCGCCACCGTGCTCCTCCGGACCGGCTCGATGAAACCGCTGCGCCGGTACGAGCGCGACTTCACCGGCGCGCTCGAAAAGTACTTCCGCTTCATCACCAAGTTCTACGAGCGCCCGTTCCTCGAGGTGTTCATGCAGCCCTCGCCGCGGTTCGGCCTGATGCGGCCGATCATCGGCGTGCTGGCCGGCGACATCTTCGCGTCGCGGCAGAGCCGCTTCAAGCTCGGTATCTTCTTCTTCCTGGTCCGCCTGCAGAAGCTGCGCGGCGGCATTGCCCCCCGAATCGACTGGGAAACCCTACCCGCCGCGGCCACCGCTTAGCAGGCGGCTTAGCACTAGAATGCCCTCTACTCTCATGACGACCGACCTCAGACGGAAACTGAAAGAGCTACTCATCGAGCGCCTCAAGTTCGAGGACATGACCCCCGACGACATCAAGGATGACGACGCGCTCTTCGCCGGCGGCCTCGGGCTCGATTCGATCGACGCCCTGGAGATCGTGGTGATGCTCGAGACCGAATTCGGCATCAAGGTGAAGAACGAAGGCAGCGCCCGCGAGCACTTCCGCTCCATCGCCACGCTGGCCGATTACGTCGGCGCGCGGCTGGCGCAGGAAGCCAGCACCTAGCGCACCCGCGGCGGCCTGCCGATGTCGTGGCTCAACCAGCTCCCGCACCAGATCCCGTTCCGCGGAGCCTCCGCCGTCACGCGCCGCGATGAGAAGACCATCGAGGGCCTCTTCGTCTGCACCGCCAACGACTTCCTCACGCCGGAGATCATGCTCGTCGAGGCGATGGCCCAGTTCGCCGGCGGGCTGTCGTTCGCGGAGAATGCCGGACATGGCTTCCTGACCGGCATCGACCGCTGCGAAGTGCTGCGGGCCATCGAACCGGGCGACGCGGTGGCCATCACGGTCACGCTGGAAGCGGGGTTCGGCGGCACTTTCCGCTTCGGCGGAATCGGACGCGTCGATGGAGTAGAAGTGGTACGGGGCAGGTTCTATCTCGCGGCCCCGCCTGCGGATGCGGGCTCCCCCGCTGATGCGCAAACCTGACCCCCAGACTCGAATCGCCGTCACCGGCGCCGGCATCATCTGCTCGATCGGCCGCAACAAAGAGGAAGTGTGGCGCTCGATCGTCGAATCGCGTGCCGGCATCGCCCCGCTGACGCGCTTTCCGGGCGAGACCTTCCCCACCGACATTGCCGCCGAAGTGGCCGCCGACGTGGACATCCCGATCACGAAACGCGAGGCCAAGCGCCTCTCGCGCACCGACCGGCTGGCCGTCAACGCCGCCGCCGAAGCGCTGGCGCAGGCGAACGACGGCGCCGCGATTCCGCTCGCGCTCGACCGGGCCGTCGTCTCCACCGGTACCTCCACCGGCGGCCTGCTGGAAGGGGAGGACTACTACTTCCGCCGGTTGATCCGCGGCCGCCGCCGCGCGCCGGCATCGCATGTACTGCAGCAGCCGACCTCCGGACCGTCAGACGCGGTGGCGCGCGTCTTCGCCCTCGGCGGCGGAGTGGTCTCCAACGCCACCGCCTGTGCCTCGGGCGGTGCGGCCATCGGCATGGCCGCCGACTACCTCCGCTCGCATCACGCCGACGTAGCCATCGCAGGCGGGAGCGACGCGCTCTGCCGGCTGACGTACAGCGGCTTCAACGTGCTCCAGGCCGTCGATCCCGCTCCCTGCTCGCCGTTCGGCAGCGAGCGCAAGGGCATCACCCTCGGCGAAGGGGCGGCCTACCTGGTGCTGGAGCGCTGGGACGATGCGGTGCGGCGCGGCGCGACCATCCTGGCCGAGCTGTCCGGCTATGGCGCGTCGTGCGATGCCCATCATCCGACCGCGCCGATCGAAGACGGCCGCGGCGCCGAAGCGGCCATGCGCGGCGCGCTGGCGGAAGGACGTATGCCGACGACGTCGGTCGATTACATCAACGCCCACGGCACCGGCACCATGCTGAACGACTCCGCCGAGACCCAGGCCATCATCGCCGCGGTCGGGATGGCGGTCCCGGTCTCGTCGAGCAAGTCGTACTTTGGCCACACCCTCGGCGCGGCCGGCGGCGTGGAGGCGGTCATCACCGTTCTGGCACTCCAGCACCAGCTCGCCCCGCCCACGCTGCGCCTCGCGGTCGCAGCGGCGGACTGCACGCTCGATTACGTCCCTCACACGCCGCGCCCGCTGGCGATGGAAAACGTGCTGTCGAATACGTTCGGCTTCGGCGGCAGCAACGTCTCGTTGCTGTTTCGCAGAGCGTGACCATTGACCACCGGAAGCCTCCCGGCGGGAATGGTGAATGTTGAGTGTTGAATGTTGAATGTTGAATTGAGCTACCTGGCAACGTCTCGCGGACATTCAACATTGAGCATTCAACATTCACCATTCAACATTTCGCTTTTCGCAGTGGTATAACCCCGCGCCGTCCATGCCCCGCATTCCCATTACTGGAATTGGTGTCGTTGCGCCGGGTGCCATCGGCGTGGATGCCTTCCGCCGTCTGCTCGGCGAGGGACGCAGTGCCGCGGCCGATGTGGATCGCTTCGACACCGCGGGCTTGCGTGCGCATCAGGCCGCGCTGGTGCGCGACTTCAAGCCGCGCGATTACATCCCGCCGATGAAGATGCGGCGGATGAACGGGCTTTCGCGGCTGGCCGTCTCGGCGGCCAGGCTGGCCATCGACGATTGCGGCGGCGCGCTCACTACGGCTACCGGCGTAGCCATCGGTACGGCCTTCGGCCCTGTACAAACGTCCGTGGAGTACATGCAGGAGTACGTGGAGAAGGGCGCCGCGCTCGCGCCGCCGCAGCTCTTCGCCGAGTCGGTGGCGAACGCGCCGGGCAGTCACATCGCCATCGAGCACGGGCTGCGCGGCTTCA
>JAXDJK010000577.1:0-4873 GCA_034665665.1 Acidobacteriota bacterium | reverse complement strand
GCGTTGATCTGTTTGTGCTCGCCCGCCAGCAGCGTCACCGGGATCGTCGCCAGCAGGTTGTTGTGCGTGTCGTAGACGCGCATGGAGAGCGTGGCCGGCTGGCCCGAGCCTTCGGCGAAGCCGAAGTTCGTGCGGTACTGCGCCGACTGCGCGATCTGCTGGAGCGAGAGGATGGTCGGCGTGCTGGTGATGGACTTGCCGACGAACGAAGAGAACGGCAGCGCCGGGATGTATTGGCCGAACGTGCCGGTCGGTGTGACGTTGTAGGTGCGGCTCGACGCGATGGTCGATATCTGAGTGGCCTTGCCGCCGGAGACCGGCGAGACGCCGACGCTGCTGGTGCTGATCGGGCGGATCTCCAGCATGCCGATCACGCTGGTGGAACCGGTGCCGAAGAGCGTGGCCATGACGTCGTCGAGCGCGAGGGTCTGGTTCGGAGAGATCTCGACGATGGACGAACTGCCTTTCAGCGTGCCGTCGGAGCCGGACGGCGTGAAGGTGATCTGGTACTTGCTGGTCTGCGCGCCGAGGTTCGTCACGCGGATGTCGGACTCGAAGAACGAATCGTTCGCGCCCTGCGCACGGGCCACCGCGGGAATGATCAGCGCGTCGGGCGGCGGGGTGCCCTTGCCGCTCGGCGTGATCGGGGTAACGATACTGATGGAGACCGGCGTGGTGGTGACGTTGGTGGCGTTGCCGGCCACGTCGCCGCCCTTGCCGGCGCCGCTGTACGACACCGTGACGGTGCCGGTGTTCGTGCCGAGGGTCAGTACCGAGGGGTTGGCGGTGACGGTGAGCGTGATCCCGCCCGGCTGCAATGTGCCGCTCGACGGCGTGACCGTCAGCCACGGCTTGTCGACCGTGGCCACGAACTGCAGCGGCGTGGGCGAGCCGGGGAGCTCGAGCTGCTGGACGATGTTCCCTTCCACGCCCACTTCGGCGCTGCCGTTGCGCGCCTGTGCCGGCACGACGAACACGCCCACCACGTCGGAGAACGGGCCGCGATCGTCGCTGCAGTTGCTGATACCGCGAACGCGGTAGAAGTACTGTGTCGTCGCCGTGACGTCGTGCAGGATGGTCGTGGATGCACCGTCGACGACGCGGGTCGTGGCGCCGGCGAAGTCGAGGGTGGTCGACTCCTGGATCTCATACAGCTCGACCTGCGGCAGGTTGTTCCAGCGTACTTTGTAGGGTGTGCCGGAGATGGCCTGCCCGATGACCTGGACGAGGGGCCGCAACGGCGTCTCGCATCCGGCCGGGGCGGCGCTCACGGTGAAGTGCGTGCTGGCCGATTCGGTGGGGGGACAACTGTCGAACAGCGCTTCGACGAACGTGGAGTAGCGTCCCGGCGGCAGCGCCACATCGGCGAAGGTCTCCTTCGTCGAGGCGATGATGGACGCCTGCCCGTCGCCCTCGGCCACCCAGACGTGGTAGCCCCTGGCGCGCGGCACAGCGCTCCAGTCGAAGTGCGCCGGAGAGGCCACGCCGCTGTGGCGATCGGACGGGGCGAAGAGGATCGGTGCGCGGTTGTCGGCGCACTCGGCCGGAGAGGTCAGGGTAAAGCGGCGCTCGACGGCTTCCGTCGGCTCGCAGCCGGCCACGAACGCCAGCACGCTCCAGGTGTACCGGCCGACCGGCAGCTTGCGCTCGATGCTGGTCTGCTCCGTTTCGGCGATGGGCGTCGGCGAGCCGTCGCCGACGCGCAGGACGACGATGTAGCGGACGGCGCCCACGAGCGGTTGCCAGGAAAACTGCACCGGACCGGCGGGGGCGGAAAAGTCGGGGACAGGGGAGAGGAGCAGCGGCCGCTCGCTCGAGCACTTCTGGGCACGCTCCATGGTGAATTGCGCGCGCGGGGAGAAGGTGGAGGGGCAATCTTCGAACACCGCTTCCACGCGCCAGACGATCTTGCCGGGTGGGAGCACGCGGGTGAGGGTGGTCTCTTCCGTCTTGCCGATGAGAATCGGCTCGCCATCATCGATGGAGACGTAGAGGCGGTAACTGTCGGCCTCTTCGAGACCAGTCCAGCGGAATGTGACGGGGGAGCTGGTGCTCGCGCCCTCGGCAGGGGCGAGGATGGCCGGCGCCTGGGTGCTGCACTGCGGCTTCAACCGCTGAATCTCGAAGTGACCGTGCGCCGAGGCCACGGCATCGCAGCCGGCGTAGAGAACCTGCACGAACCATTCATATCGATCGGCGTCGAGCGTGCGCAGCAGGTGCGTCTCGCGGGTCAGGCCGATGTCCTCGAACGGCTGCCCTTCGCTCATCAACCAGACGCGGTAGCCGATGGCGCCGTCTACCGGCGCCCAGCGCAGGTCGACGGGACTGGTGACCTGCACCGGAGCCGCAGCGGTGCCGATGGGGGAGATGAGCGTCGGGGCCGGCTTGTTCGCGCAGTTGCCACCGCGGACGGTGAACTCGCGGCGATCGGAGACCACCGCGTCGCAGCCGGTACGGAGCGCTTCGACGTACCACGCGATCCGCCCCGACGGGACGCTCACCGTCGCTGTGGCGGTGGCTACTTTGACGATGTTGACCGGCGCGGCGCCGTCGATGGCCATCCACACGCGATACGCAACGGCATTCGCGACGGGAGTCCAGGTGAGGGTAACGGGCGAGTCGACGGTGTCGTTGTTCGGCGGCTGCAGCAGTTGCACGGTGGCGGTGCCGCATTCATGCGAGAGCGTGAACCGCCGCGCCTCGGAACGGACCTCGGGGCAATTGCCATCGAACATGGCTGAAACGGCCCAGAGTACGGAGCTGCCGCTCAGGGTCGCGTCGAAGCTGGTGCCGGTGGCCGTGGTCAGGAGCGAGACCGGCCCGCCGTCGATCGAGACGAAGAGGCCGTACTTGACGGCACCGAGCACCGGCTCCCAGTTGAAGTGCACCGGGTTTGGGACGTTCGAAGCGCCGGCGGCAGGGGAGAGCAGCGCCGGATCATCCGTCGGACATTCCGCGGCGGGCGTGATCTCGAAGGTGCGCGTGGTGGAGTACGTCGACTCGCAATCGTTCGCGAAGTTCGTCCGCACTTCCCATTCGTACTCGCCGACCGGGAGAGTCTCGGTGGAATGGGTGCGGGTGGTGGTGCCGAGCACGCGCCAGCCGCCGCCGTCGTTCACCTTCAGGTCGTAATTCTGCGCAAAAGGAACGGCGGTCCAGTTGAAGTCGATGGCCGTGCCGGCCGAGAAGCTGGCGCCGCTGCCCGGGCCGGTGAGGGAGGCCACGCCGTCCGGGCACGAGGGGCCGGAGGCGGTGAACGTCCGGCTGGACGATGCCATGGGGGGGCAGGAGGGGGCCTGCGTGCTGACGTACCACTCCACCACCGTGCCGGCGTTGATGTTGAAGGTCTTGCTCGTGCCGGCCACGCTGCCGTGGGACGAGGGGGTGGCCCCGAAGAGGCCGACGAAGACTTCGTAGCTGGTGGCGTTGGGCACCGGCAACCAGCTCAGCGTGACGTTGCCCGGAGGCACCGTGGCGTTATTGGCAGGGGAGGAGAGCGCGGGCGCGGCCGCGGGGCACGATGCCATTGCCTGTCCGGCGACGGCGATACACAGCACGGCGACCGCGAACCAGTGGTACTTCCGCATGTTGTCTCCTCGGGGTAGTGGACGTTGAATGTAAGGCCGGCGTTGACCGGGACTCGTGATTGGGGTCACGAGAGCCTAACAAATGATGATTACGCGCGGTATTTGTTGCCGCCGGTGTTGAAGAGCACCACCGTGTCGTCCGCACCGATGGCGCCTCGCGCGGTCAGCTGGTCGAGCGCCAGCCACGCCGCGCCGGCTTCCGGCCCCGCGTCGATCCCTTCGCGGGCGCGCAGATCGGCCGCGGCGCCTTCAATGCCCGCTTCGTCCACGGCGATCGCGCCGCCGCCGGAATCGCGCAGCGCACGCAGTATCAGGCGATCGCCCACGGCACGCGGCACGCGCAGGCCCCACGCGGTGGTCTGCGGCGCCTCCCATTCCGGCGCCGTATCGAGATGCTGTTCGAACGCGCGCACGATCGGCGCGCAGCCGCTCGACTGCACCGTCCACATGCGCGGCCGCTCGGACCCGATCCAGCCGAGGCGCTCCATCTCGTCGAACGCCTTCCACATCCCGATCAGGCCCGTGCCGCCGCCCGTGGGATAGAGGATCACGTCCGGCAGCCGGCCCAGGTCCTCGAGCAGTTCGTAGCCCATGATCTTCTTGCCCTCGACGCGGTACGGCTCCTTCAGCGTCGAGAGATCGAACCCGCCGTTCGCGGCGATGTACTGCTGCACGCGCTTCGCCGCATCGGTGATGACGCCCGCCACCAGCTCCACCTCCGCGCCGTAGCCGCGGCATTCGTCGACGATCGAGGCCGGCGTATCGCGCGGCATGGCCACGAACACCGGCAGCCCGGCCCGCGCGCCATAGGCAGCCAGCGCCGCCCCCGCATTCCCCGCCGTCGGCGCCGCCAGGCTCTTGGCCCCCAGCTTCCGCGCCATCGACACCGCCGCCGCCATCCCGCGCGACTTGAACGACCGCGTCGGATTCTTCGACTCGTCCTTGATGTGCACATTCGCCCGCGACCGCGACGCCAGCAGCGGCGTGATCCCCTCACCGAGCGTGACGATGTCCGCCACATCCGCCACCGGCAGCACCTCCCGATACCGCCACATATCCGCCGCCCGCGTCCGGATCTCCCCGCGCAGCGCCTCGTTCCTCACCAGGTCATAGGTCGCCAGCAGCGGCCCATTGCACGCCGTGCAGAGATTCCGGAGCACGTCCGGCGTGTAGGTCGTCGAGCAGTGAGCGCAGGTCAGAGTGAAGGAGGTTGCCATTCGCGGCGGATGATACTTCGTGCGCCAAAGCGCGAAACATCTACGCGAAGCGTTTGGAGTGCGGGGGGG
>JAXDJK010000576.1:0-3904 GCA_034665665.1 Acidobacteriota bacterium | reverse complement strand
CCACATGACGTTGTTCACGCTGATATGGCCGAGGATGTTCGGGTAGATCACTTCCGCCAGCTTGGCCCACGGCAGGCTCCAGGCGCTGACCAGCGAGAACTCGAAGCTTCGCGAACGGGCCGAAGCGCCGACGTGATCGATGGCCGGCATCATCTGCGCGGCGCCGATGGCGATCGCCGAGATCGAGATCAGGGCGATGAAGGCCACGCGGGAGAGCATCTCCGGCACACGGCCGAGCCAGAACCGGCCGCCGTATTCGTCGGCCGCGTACCAGCCGCGGTAGAGCGCGTACATGCCGATCAGGAGGCCGGTCTGCATGACCGTGGTCGGCTCGGCCACGAGAAACTGCAGCCCGAGAAAGAGCGAGGCCAGCGCGAAATCGCGGATGGCCGGCTTCAGCAGGAACTTTCGGACGTAGAGGCAGGTCAGCGGCAGCCAGGCGGCGCAGAAGAGGATCGGCAGGAGGTTGATGTACGACAGGTAGATCCCGCCGAGCCCAAAAGCGGCAGCCCCGAAGAACGACGCGGCGGCGCGCAGTTGCATCGAGCGCAGCAGCGCGTACATGCCGAACAGGCCGATGTAGACGTGCACGAGGATGTGCAGCCGGTAGCCGAGATCGTAGTTGGGGAGGAGGATCAGCCAGGTGAGCGGATAGAAGACCTCGTGCTCGGGATTCGCGGCGATCGGCTGCCCGCCCGAGAAGTGGCGGTTCCAGTAGGGGAACTCGCCGTGCTGCACGATCTCGCGCAGGACCTGCTTGGTCGGGTAGTAGTAGCGCGTGAGATCGCGCATGAAGAAGTTCTGCGTCCCGATCAGCACGTCGATGAAGAGGGCGGAGGCGAGGAGGGCGAGCAGGACCAGGGCCACGCGGTCGTGGCGCCGGGTCACGGCCGCGGAGTCGGTGACTTCGTACACAGGGCGCGCATTGTACTGACAAGCACGAGTAGCGAAAGGACCGTCAGCGCGGAGATGGCCGCGCCGATCAGGACCACCGGGTTCCGGTAACGCATCACCACGCGATGGCGGCCGGCCGGGACGCTCACGCCCTGGTAGCCGATGTTCGTCACCACCGCGCGTGCCGGACGGCCGTCGATGGTGAAGCGCCAGTATTTATGCGGCGTGACGCTGATGACCAGGAAGCCGTCGCCCGCGCTCTCCACGTCGATGGTGGCGCTGTTGGCGGTCTCGCGGATGCCCCGCACGATGCCGCGCGCGGCGCGCACGTGCTCCGCGACGTACGCGGCCCGCAAGGAGTGCTTGCCGCTGGCCACGGCGTCGACGAAGGCATGGAGGTCGCGGACCGGCACGATCTCTTCCGCAAAGTAGTAGCGCGGGTGCTCGCCGACTTTCACGAAGGCCACCGGCTGCACGAGCGAGGGATCGCCGCCGGTGCGGGCCATCTCCGACTCGTACCGGCGGTACAGCGCGCGATACCAGACGTTGGACATCGCTTCGAGTGGCCGCTGCCAGTCGGAGGTTTTGCGCGACAGCTCCATCATCGCGTCCGTGAAGTCTGCGGTGGGGAGGAGCGCGGTGCGGTCGTAGTCGCGGTCCATGACCGTGCGGATGCCGTAGCGGGCCGGGATGTGCGGGTACACGCCCGCGCGGAGCATCGGGTACGCGAGCGCGGAGCGCCGGAAGTAGGGGCGTGCTTCCGGCATGGTGCGCAGCCAGTCCGCTGCATGGAAGAGCCGGAATGCCGAGCGGTTTTCCGGCAGCCGCTGCACCTCGGGTGGCGTCGTCTCCAGGAACTCGGCGGGCATGAGCGGGGTGATCTCGTACATCACCGGTGCCAGGTCGGCGATGACGAACAGGCCGAGCAGGGCCAGCCAGAGCGGCCGGCGAAGGCGCGGCAGGGTCACCAGAAGGAGCAGCAGCACGGCCGCCCGTCCAACGGCGAAGAACCAATCGCGCCGCACCAGCGCGAGCAGCTCCTCGACACCAGGGCCGCCCGGCTGGTCCCAGAAGGTCAGGAAGCGCTCGCCGAACGATGGGGCGAGGGACCAGGCGGCAATGACGGCGGCCACGGCGCCGACAGCGATGGTCAAACCAGCCGCGATCCGCCGCAGCCGCGCATCGCCTTCGAGCAGCCGGTCCAGGACCTGGGACGAGAAGACCAGCAGCGTGAAGATGCCGATGAGCATGAACTTCTCGGGAAAGCGTGTGGAGGCCACGCCCGCGTCGTACAGCAGCCGGAGCAGCGGTGTGTGCGCACCGAGGGCCACGACGATCGAGAAGGTCAGCAGGATCAGTACGAAGCGTGAGCCGCGGATGCGCGCCAGGAGGCCGGCCGCGGCCAGCACGACCACCAGCAGGCCGCTGTAGATGCTGAAGAGGAAGGGTGTGGTGTTCGGCGCATACACGCCGCCGCCCCAGAACCAGGCTTTGCCGGCGATGGTGAAGTGGCCGAGCAGGTTGGGGTAGACGAGTTCGCCCAGCTTGATCCACGGCATGCTCCACTCGCTGACGTTCGCGAAGGAGAAGCCGCGCACCCGGACCGAATCGCGGAAGTGGTCGAGCGTGGGCAGCATCTGCGCGGCCCCGGCCAGGAACGCGGTCGCGGAGATCGCGGCCACGCCCAACAGCGGCGCGCGGCGCAGCGGGGGGCGGTCGACGGCGTGGCGGTAGAGCGCGTACATGCCTAAGAGAAAGCCGGTCTGGAGGATGGTGGTGGGCTCGCCGATCAGCAGTTCGATGCCGAAGAAGAGGGAAGCCAGCGCGAAGTCACGCCACTGGCGGTCGAGCAGAAAACGGCGCGTGTAGAGACAGGTCAGCGGCAGCCAGGCCAGCGGGAAAAGACACGGCAGAAGGTTCACGTTCGACAGGCAGAGTCCTCCCAGCCCGAACGCCAGTGCGCCGAAGAAGGCCGCCGGTGCGCGCACGGCCAGGGAGCGGAGGAAGGCGTACATCGCGAAGAGGGCGATGTAGATGTGCGAGACCACCAGCAGGCGGAACCCGGTCTCGTAGTCCGGCAGGAGAATCAGCCAGGTGAGCGGGTAGAAGACCTCGTGCTCCGGGTTCGCGGCGATGGGCTGCCCGGCTGAAAAATAGGGGTTCCAGTACGGAAACTCGCCGCCCAGGACGATCTCCCGCAGCACGTGCTTGGCGGGGTGGTAGTAGCGGACCACGTCCCGCAGGTAGATGTCGCCCTGGCCGGTGAGCAGCTCGGCGAAGAACAGCGAGGCCAGGAGCGCCAGCAGGGCGAGAGCTTTGCCGTCATCCCGAGCGAAGCGAGGCATCCATCCCTCAGGATGACGGGAGGAGCGGCGTGGGGCGGGTCACCGGATCGCGAAAGATGCGATGGGTGAAGATCCGCTTCTTGTGGAGCTTGTAGAGGAACATGGTCCGGAAGATGGCGATGCCGTAGCGGCAGCCGCGCCAGAAGCCGACCTGCGACGCTTCGTCGAAGTAGCGGGTCTGGATCGGCACTTCGCGGATGCGCATCCCCTTAGCCACGCCCTGGGCGATGATCTCGGTGTCGAACACGAAGTCGTCCGAGTTCGCCTCGAAGTCGACCGTCTGCAGGTAGCGCTTCGAGTAGGCCCGGAAGCCGGAGTGATACTCGGAGAGGTAGACGTAGAAGGTGGCGTTCTCGATCATGGTGAGGAAGAGGTTGGCGAAGTACTTCCACTTCGGCATCCCTCCCTCGATCGGCCGGCCGCCGAGCATGCGCGAGCCGAAGACAGCGTCGCATTCGTTGCGCAGGAGCGGCTTGACCAGCTCGGGGATGATCTTGGGGTCGTACTGATGGTCGGGATGGACCATGACCATGATCTCGCCGTCCATCTCTTCCATGGCCGTGCGGTAGCAGGTCTTCTGGTTGCCGCCATAGCCGCGGTTCTTCGCGTGCACGACGGTCTTGATGCCGAGCTCGCGGGAGAGCTCGACGGTGCGGTCGCGCGAG
>JAXDJK010000575.1:0-3210 GCA_034665665.1 Acidobacteriota bacterium | reverse complement strand
CCCTCGCTCGACGCTCGGGATGACACCTTGGCTTCGATAGACTTCGCACCGATGCATCTGCGCCGCGCCCGTCCGGATGAAGAAGCCTGGCTCAACGACCGGTACGCCGAGGTCGGCTTCCAGCTGTCCGACCTCGACCGCGACCTCCAGATCGTGGCCGAGCTCGATGGCGAGCTGGCGGGCACGGGACGCCTGGTGCCGGTGGGGGAGAACAGCGTGGAGCTCGGCGGGATGCTCGTCCTCGACCAGTTCCGCGGCCGCGGCATCGCCCGGGCCATCATCGACGAGCTGCTCCGCCACGCCGCCGGGCGCCACGTCTACTGCATCCCCTTCGCCGACCTGGAGCCGCTGTACGTCGCTGCGGGCTTCGCGCGCTGTGAGGACGGACCGCCGAAGGTGATGGAGAAGGTGGCGTGGTGCAACGAGACGTATCCGCGGGGCGTGGTTTTGCTGAAGTATGAGAAATGTTGAATGTTGAATGGTGAATGTTGAATGTTGAATGGAGACCCGCTCCGCGGCATGCGGCCTTTCATTCAACATTCACCATTCAACATTGAGCATTCAACATTTCGCCTCACCACCGAAAATACGCCGGATGCCCCTCCCTCACCGCCACAAACACCCCCCGGCAGGTAGCCGTCACCTTCCCATTCGCCTCCACCGTCGCTTCCACCGTGGCCCGGTCCTCGGACGACTCGACCACCCGCGCGCGAAGGTGCAGGGTGGCGTCGAGCGGCGTGGGGCGTTTGAGCGTGACGTGAAAGTCTGAGGTCACCGTCGGCGGAAGGACCTCCTCGCCGCGCTGCTTCATGATGTGCAGGGCCGCCGTCCAGTTGCTGTGGCAATCCAGCAGCGCGCCGACGATCCCGCCGTTCACCACGCCGGGGAAGGCCAGGTGGTGTGGCGACGGCGTCCAGTCGCACACCAGCTCGTCCCCATCGAAGAAGCTCTTGATCCGCAGCCCCTGCTCGTTGGCCGGTCCGCAGCCGAAGCACTGGTTGCGCGGCGCGTACGTGTCCTGAACGCTCTGCATGGGGCGATGCTAGCAGGTGTTGATTGCACCGCCGGCGAAGACCACCACGTCAGGCCAGAAGTCATCGAAGTGGCGCTCCAGCTCCTCGCGCGAGTCCACCAGATGCCGTGCCGCCGTCTCCAGTCTGGGCTGGCGGGAGAAGCGGTACGACATGTTCTTCAGCGCCTCGCGAATGGAGCGGACGTCGCGGTACGACAGCAGCCATCCTTCATCGCGGATGTGCGGATAGAGCGCGCGCAGTTTGCCGGGCAGGGCGTCGGCCAGCGGATCGATAGCCGCGAACGTGCGGGCTAGGAAGGTCTCCAATGGCTCGCCCACCAGCTCCGGAAAGCGTGCCGCCAGGAAGTGATCGAAGAACATGTCCGCGATCACCCGCGCGTAGTGCCCATGCTCCGGCACCAGCACGCGCCGGAAGGCCGCCACGGAGGGATGCGAGTCCGTGAACCCGTCGATGCGGCGGTGCTGCATGATCCCCGCGGCCATGCGCGGTGAGAAACGGTCGCCGAGAGCACCCTTCACGAAGTCGCCCGAAAGATTGCCGGCCAGCGACTCCGGGTGGGGATCGGCCAGCACCAGATGTGCGAGGTGATTCATTTGTGAACGCCGAATAATTTGACTTGCCTTCCCATTCCTTATCCTGCAATGTAGTCGAGCGTTCGGTCCAAGAGCGTCAATACAATTCAGGAGCCCCGGTTGGCAAGGTCCTTCGTCCGCGCAGCCGTACTTTGTCTGGCTTTCGTCGGTCCCGCCTACGCGGGTGACGTCGCCTCAACGCAGTGCCGCGAGACCGAGATCCCGCTCGATGCGAACCACTCCGTGGCCCGCCTCGATGGCTGCGGCGAGCATGAGACCGACGACCTGCTTTGGCACCTCGATCGGATCGACCAGATTGCCGGTCAGCTCGACGGCGTCTTCGACCGCCGCAACGGCGGCTCCGGCAGCGTCGTCTACATTATGGACACGGGCGTGATGGCCTCGCACAGCGAGTTCGCAGTCGGCAACGCCCGCAGCCGCGTCATCGCCGGCTACGACGCCACCGCTTCCGTCAGCATCGGCCGCTCGCTCTGCAGCAGCGGCAACAAGGCCCTCGACCCCTGCTTCAATGGCTTCGACGAGCTCCCCGCCGCCTCCCACGGCACCAGCGTCGCCTCCATCGTGGCCGGCCACAACGTCGGCGTCGCGCCCGACGCGCTGGTAGTCAGCATCCGGGTGATGAACGAGCGCGGCCTGGCCACCACCCGCACCTACCTGGACGGCCTCGACGCCATCATCCGCCACGCCTGGGATCCGGCCTCACCGACCTTCCGCACCGGCATCGTCAACATCAGCGGCTGGGTGCTCGAGAAGCTCACCAACGCCGATACCTCGCCGGTCTCCTACGCGGCCATCGAGCGCAAGATGCGCGACATGATCGGCGGCGTCGACGCGAACGGCCGCCCCGATGCAAGTGGCAAGCGCTTCCTCTTCGTCGTGGCCGCCAACAACACGGACGGCGGTTGCGGCGCCTCCGGGGTGATCGACCGGTTCCCCGCGATCCTCGGCACGCGCATCGACGGACTGATCACGGTCGGCGGTATGACGGCCAACAACACCGCCTGGTCCGGAAGCTGCCGCGGCGGCGTCGAAGTACTGGCACCCGCGGAGTCGATCTTCAGCGCCACCATCACCGCCCCCGACCAGTACCGCGGACTCCGTCCCAACCTCCGCTCCGGCACCTCCTTCGCCGCCCCCATCATCGCCGGCATCGCCGCCCGCCTCCTCTCCGACCGCCCCGACCTCACCCCGCAACAACTCGAGACGTGGATCACCGCGACGCCCTCCCGCGTCGAAAGCCCCAACCGCCAGTTCGCGGACGGGAAGGTGGCCTACGTACGGTCGATCGCCCCCGCCAGCGCGGTCGTGGCGTCGCGCTCGACGGAGTAAGGGGCTCGTGAGCGCGGCCATCGCGCATGTATGTGTATCCGGGTGCGCGTTTCCACGCACAGGCGAGACGCCTGTGGGCCCTGCGGCCGGGACGCCCGCGCTCCGGACGGCCGACTGTCGACAGGCATCTCAACCCGCCAGTACGACTCGAATCGCGGATTGAGGCCCGAACCGTGGCGGACTACGCGAACCATTTGGCGTGCGGTGTCGCCACCGCTTTTGTACAGCCACGGGCCCTGCGCGTGTGATCGTCG
>JAXDJK010000574.1:0-4028 GCA_034665665.1 Acidobacteriota bacterium | reverse complement strand
CCCCTGCCGGGGTCGGAGAACATGGCCCACCCATGGATCCGGTGGTGCGCGCTTCGCCGCACCACCGGCTACCGTACGAGTCCCCTCCGGGGACTGGCAACACGAACGCGATCTGCGGCGCCGACCGGTTCATGCGCACTCCCGAGGTACGCCTCGGTCTCGACCACGTGCGTCCGCGTCTGACTGCCTGAACACGGCGCTTTCCCCCGCCGAAATGTACTGGTACCCGCGTCTCACGCGTGTCGTGCGGCGCCTGCCGATCGGCGAGCGCCTCAAGCGCCTCTTCCTCCGCGGCATCTTCCGCCCCGGCCGCCCAGCAGCCGCGGACGCGATTCTCGAAACGCTGATCGCCGCCTGCCGCGCGAAGGCGCAAACGCTACGTGACCCGCCTCACGTGGCGACGGCGCGTGCGAGCTCGCGGAGGAGAGATGCGCCGTCTCCGCGCCAGGCACTGCCGTGCATGACGGCCAGGGTCTCGGGTGCGAACGAGGCCAGTTTCTCGAACAGTGGCGCGGCATTCTTCGAGTGCGCGTAGTAGTCCATCGCGCCACGAAACGCCTCGCTGGGCCCGAGGATGTCGGAGGTGGTCAGGGCGGTCTCGCCGCGGCCGGGCTGGGTGAAGAGATCGCCGCAGAAGAGGGTGCGCGTCGATTCGTCCGCGAGGAACCCCGTTTCCCAGCCATGCGGAAGATGCGGGGTGTCGAACCAGCGCAGCGTGCGGCGGCCCGTGGAGAAGGTCTCGCCGTCGGCGAGAGCGCGTGGCTCGCGGTCGGCTACGTCGCCTACCGACACCATGGCGGCGGTGGCGCTGCAGAGCGGCTGCGACGCGGGAGCCAGAGCCAGCCACTCGTTGAGCGACCCGCATTCGTCGGCCTCGAAATGCGAGAAGGCGATCCAGCGAAGACGCTCCGGCGCGAACACGTTCCGGACCGCCTCACTCACCAGCGGAAACAGCCGGCGCGGTCCGGTGTGGAAGAGCAGCGGCTCGGCGTCGTCCACCAGGTACTGGTTGAATGAAAAGGCGCCGCCGCCCGGCAGCTCCACGGGTGTGTTGATGCGATAAATGCCGTCGGCGATCTCCTCGATGTTGGTGCCGGTGTGTTCGTTCGTGATCATGTGTCATCTCCAATCAGTGAACAATGTTGTTCAACGAATCTAGGTCCGGTCGGCGGCGGCGTCAAGTACGTTTCTGTGAACACCGTTGTTTACCGAACTCGGGGTATGATGCTTCCGAGCATGAAGAGCAGCCGGAATTACACGAAAGTACGGCGCGCGGAAGCCGAGGAGGCCACGAGGGAGCGGATCGTGTCGGCCGTGATGGCTCTGCACGAGGAAGTCGGGCCGGCCAGCACCACGGTCAGTGCGATCGCGGAGCGCGCAGGTGTGGAGCGGCTCACCGTTTACCGCCACTTCCCGGACGAGACGTCGATGCTGCATGCCTGCTCCGCGCATTGGAACGCCCTGCATCCGGCTCCTGCGATCTGCGCCGAGAGCAGCGATCCGGCCGCGGATTGCCGCCGCACCCTCCTGCGGCTTTACGGCTGGTACCGGGCGAACGGGGGCATGCTCGCGCAGATCACGAAGGACGCGGAGCGCATGCCGGTGGTCGCAGCGCTCATGGCACCCTTCGCGACGCACCTCGACCAGATGGCCGCGGAGCTCGAGCGACGCTGGCCGAAGAGAAACGCCCGCCGCGCCGCCACCATCCGTCACGCCCTCGAGTTCTCCACCTGGCGCTCCCTCGACCGCATCACCGGCAGCGATCGCCGTTCGGCCGCCCTTGCCACCAGCTGGCTCGCCGCTACCGCGGAACGGTGAGGCTCTTGTCGCCCACGCCGGTCACGCCGCTCTGCAGATTGAGCGGGAGATGCCCCACGTCCCCGACGGAAATCACTTTGAAGCGGCCGTCGGGCTCGACCAGGATCTCGGTGATGCTGGCGTGCGCGATGGACATCTCCAGCCAGGCCTCGGGATCGACACCCAGGGCCCGGACGACCAGCGAGCGAATGACGTTCCCATGCGCGACGAAGATCTCCCGCCGCGGACTGCCCACTGCCGGGACGAAGCGTTGCAAGAACAAAGCATCGAGAGTGGCCTTGCACGCCGCCATCGATTCGGCCGTCTCGTCTTTGATGATCTCTTTTCGCCACGTGACCGGCGTGCACTCCGCGAGCTGCGGGAGGATCTCGAACGATCCATGCGCCACGTCGGCGGCGATGACCCGCGCCGTCTCCTGCGCGCGGGTCATCGGACTGGAAAAGATCGCATCGAATCTCCCCATCGCCGCGAGCCGGCTCGCCGCCAGCTTCGCCTGCGCTACGCCGACAGGAAGCAGCCCCGGCCCCGGTGACGGATTCGCCGAATCGGCCTGATACGCCCCATGCCGCACCAGGATGATCGTGCGCGCTGCCGGCGGACCGGCCACCGCCGGTTGGGCCTGCGCCGAGGGGAGGACCGCGAACACCGCGACCGCGAGGAACCGGAGAAAGAGGGAGGCGTACGTCATGCCGCCCATCTTAACGAAGCGTCGCACCCTACCTGCGCTCGCGCTATAACGACCCCGGCGACATGGACGCGGGTAGCGGTGCAGTCGGTGTGACGAATCTCACGAGCTCCGCGTAGAAGGAGCCGACGCTCTTCCGCGTGGCCTGGTACGCGGACGGGGTTCATGAGATGACCGCCCGGACGAAGACGGTCGAGCGCTTCGACTTTCGTCCCGCCGGACAGGCGCGCGTCGATCTCTCGGGCGAGGATCTGAGTGGCGTCACGTTCGGCTATTCGCTGATGCCGGGCGTCGTGCTGAAGGGCACGAAGCTCAACAACGCGAAGTTCGATCGCACGGACCTGACTCAGGCCTTGCTGGACGGTGCCGACTTCACCGGCGCGAGGCTGGAGAAGGTCGATTTCCAGCGCGCGTCGATGGATGGCACGATCCTCACCGGGGTGACCGGCAGGAGCTGCGATTTTTCCTATTGCGATCTGCGCACGGCCGTCTCGACGACCCCGCTCGCGCTCGAGTCCCCGGAGGCCGATCCTCTCCGTTTCTCCAACGCGAAGATGAAGTACGCGCTCCTCGGGCCGGACTGGAAGTACCGCCGTCTCGACTACCTCCAGCTCGAGAGTCTGCCCGATTCGATCACCGGTCTCGACGCGCAGCACGCGGTGCTGACCGGCATGGAGCTCGGCGCACTGAACGCCACCGGCG
This sequence comes from Acidobacteriota bacterium, assembly GCA_034665665.1. Classification (GTDB taxonomy): domain Bacteria; phylum Acidobacteriota; class Thermoanaerobaculia; order Gp7-AA8; family Gp7-AA8; genus DASWOB01. Next base: position 823 of record JAXDJK010000574.1, on the reverse strand, counting down.
CAAAGTTCAACAACGCGACGATGCACGCGGTCGGATTGAGCAACGCCAAGCTGATTGGCGCGAAGTTCGACTCGGCCCGGCTGGAGAGCGTCTCGCCCTCGACGGCAGTGCCCTGGCCGCCGCCGATTTCACCGCCGCTGATCTGCGCGCCGCACCGTTCAGCGGCGCCTACGCTTCGTCGTCAGCTTCTCCGCGGCCCGTCTGACGGAAGCGAAATTCGACGGAGCGACCCTGCGCGGTGCGAATTTCGCGAATGCGTTCATGAAGCTGGTCGACTTCTCCGCGGTCGAGCAGAAGATGATGCACGGCGCGAACTTCTCCCGCGCTTTCCTGGTCGGCTGCAAGTTCATTGGCGCCGACCTGTCGGAGGGCGTGCAACTGGTACAGGCCTATCTGCACGGCGCCGACTTCTCGAATGCACAACTCAGCGGCGCGAGTCTGTCCGGCGCCGGCGTTCCAAGTGAGGCCGGAACGCTCACGGTGACGGTCGACGGAGTGACGACCGACGTGGACTACGATCCGACCGTCATCACGCCGTTCGTCGCCACAAGCAGCACCACGCGCTGCCCGAGCGGCGATCTCGGCCCCTGCATCAACGACAAAATGGTTCCTAGGCAGCCCTTCCCCACGAGCTGGCTTTGGCCGCTGGGCTGGGTGGCCGGGGGAGGAGGGGCTGGAAGGATCCGCGGCGGGTTGTGGGTGTGAGCTTGAGATTGGATCGGAATTCCCTCGAATGACCCCCTAAGTCACCTTTCTGTAGCCTCGGTGTCTTCCCCTAGACGGGAGCGTGAGCATCGTGGACACCACGCGTGAACGCCTCGCT
>JAXDJK010000573.1:0-4777 GCA_034665665.1 Acidobacteriota bacterium | reverse complement strand
GTCTAGGAAAAGTTCACCTACTGCGTGCAGCGCATCATTCACGCGAAGATCGAGGCGGAGTAGCAGGACCGCCGCGTGCGCGAAGGCGACGTGTTCTCGGCCTGCCAGCAGGCCTGCCCCACCCAGGCCATCGTCTTCGGCGACATGAACGACCCGACCAGCGAGGTCGCCAAGCTCAAAGCCCAGCCGACCAACTACGCGCTGCTCGAAGAGCTGCAGACCCGGCCGCGCACGACGTACCTCGCGACCATCCGCAACCCGCATCCCGACCTCGCCACCGGTGCGAGCATCGCCGGCCCGGAAGCGGAGCACCACGGGTGAGAGAGTAATTAATGGCTACCAAAGACCTGACCCCGCAACACGAGATCCGTCCTGAGACCCAGGAGACGCCGCAGATCCCGGAACGGTTCATCCCCGTCCCGACGATCGAGCCGGGCCACTCCTTCTCGACGGTCACGGATCACATCAGCACGATCGTCCTGCGCAAGCGGACGCCGCTCGGCTGGTTCATCGGCTTCCTGATCGCCTTGGGCGGCGTCGGCCTGCTGACCGTTTCGCTGACCATGCTGGTCGGCAAAGGGGTCGGCATCTGGGGCATCAACCATCCGGTCGGATGGGGCATGGACATCATCAACTTCGTCTGGTGGATCGGCATCGGTCACGCCGGGACGCTGATCTCCGCGATCCTCCTGCTACTGCGGCAGGAGTGGCGTACATCGATCAACCGCTTCGCCGAGGCCATGACCCTCTTCGCCGTGGCCTCGGCCGGTGTCTACCCGGCCATGCATACCGGCCGTCCCTGGTACGACTACTGGCTGTTTCCGTATCCCAACACGATGGGCTTGTGGCCGCAGTTCCGCAGCCCGCTGATGTGGGACGTCTTCGCCGTCTCGACCTATGCCACCGTTTCCGCGCTGTTCTGGTACGTCGGTCTGATCCCCGATCTGGCCACGCTCCGCGACCGCGCCACGAAGCTGTGGATCAAGCGCGCGTACGGCCTGTTCGCCCTCGGCTGGCGCGGGTCGGCCAAGCACTGGCACCGCTACGAGCACGCGTACCTGCTGCTGGCTGGTCTTTCCACGCCGCTGGTGCTCTCGGTGCACACCATCGTCTCGTTCGACTTCGCGGTGGCGCAGGTGCCGGGGTGGCACACCACGTTCTTCCCGCCGTACTTTGTCGCGGGCGCCGTCTTCGCCGGCTTTGCCATGGTTTTGACACTTGCCATCCCGGCCCGGAAGTTCTTCAAGCTCGAAGACTTCATCACCATGCGCCACCTCGAGAACATGGGCAAGGTGCTGCTGGCCACGGGGCTGATCGTCGCGTATGCCTACGCGATGGAGTGGTTCTACGGCCTTTACTCCGGCAACGTCTTCGAGATTTACATGCTGAAGAACCGCGCCACCGGGCCGTACCACAACATGTACATCGCCCTCTGGGTCTGCAACGGCCTGGCGCCGCAGCTGATGTGGCTCAAGCGCTGCCGGACCTCGACGTTCTGGCTGTTCGTGGTGGCGATGTTCGTCAACGTGGGCATGTGGCTGGAGCGTTTCGTGATCATTCCGGCCTCGCTGCACCGCGACTTCCTGCCGTCGTCGTGGGGCATGTATCACGGTACGTTCTGGGACTGGAGCACGTTCATCGGCACGATCGGGCTCTTCTTCGCGCTGCTGTTCCTGTTCGTGCGCTTCCTGCCGATGATCTCGATTTTCGAGATGCGCACGCTGCTGCCGGAGGCGCAGGCGCATTCCGAGCACGAGGAGCATTGATCGATGGCCATCGGAACAATCAAAGAAGGTCTGTACGGCGTGATCGCGGAGTTCACCGATCCGCAGACGCTGCTCACGGCGGCCAATGCCACGCGTGAGGCGGGCTATACCTCGATCGACGCCTTCTCGCCGTTCCCGGTGCACGGGCTGGCGGAGGCGGTGGGGTTCCACAAGTCGCGGCTGTCGGCCATCGTGCTGATCATGGGCATCCTGGGCGGCATCGGCGGTTTCTTCATGTGCTGGTACGCCAACGTGATCAGTTATCCGCTGAACATCGGCGGCAAGCCATACAACTCGTGGCCGGCGTTCATCCCGATCACGTTCGAGTGCACGATTCTGCTGGCCGCCCTCGGCGCCGTCTTCGGCATGCTGGCCCTCAACGGCCTGCCGATGCCGTATCACCCCGTCTTCAACGTGCGCCGCTTCGACCAGGCGTCGCGCGACAAGTTCTTCCTCGTCATTCACGCCAGAGATCCGAAGTTCCGAGTCGAGGAGGCGCGTCGCTTCCTCGAAGGTCTCGGCCCCCGAGAGGTGACCGATGTCCCGTGGTAACGCGCTGACGCGCGAATGCAAAATGCAAAATGCAGAATGCAAAAGCATTCGCGCACCACGTTTTCCATTTTGCATTTTGCATTTTGCATTTTGCATTGCACTTCTTCTCGCGCTCGGCGCCTGTCGCCAGAAGATGTCCAACCAGCCCCGCTACGATCCGCTCGAAGCGAGCGACTTCTTCAGCAACGGCATGTCCGCCCAGCCGCGGATCGAAGGCACCGTGGCCCGCGGCGAGCTGGTGACGGATCCGTTCCTCGTGACCGGCAAGATCAACGGCGTGGTGGCCAACGGCTTCCCGTTCCCGGTCACCCGCGCCGTGGTCGATCGCGGCCAGGAGCGCTTCAACATCTATTGTTCCGAGTGCCACGGCCGGCTCGGTGACGGCAACGGCATGATCCCGTCGCGCGGCTACCGCCGCCCGCCGTCGTACCACACCGAGACCCTCCGCAACGCCCCGACAGGACATTTCTTCGACGTCATGACCAATGGATTCGGCGCGATGCCGCCGTACAAGACGATGATCCCGCCGGCCGACCGCTGGGCCATCGTCGCCTACATCCGCGCGTTGCAGCTCAGCCAGCATGCCACGGTGGCCGACGTACCGCCCGGCGACCGGGCGCAGCTCGATCAGCCGCCGGCTCAGGCCGTGCCGCACGGCGATCAGCCTCATGAGGGGACGCACTGATGGCCGGCCTTCGGAGCGAGACGTCCCGCCCGCCGAAAGCCACCGGCATCGCACGCGCGCAGGTGCCGGCGCTCATCATCGGCATCATCGGCCTGGCCATCGCCATCGCCGGCTATTTCATCAGCGGCCCGGAAGAATTCTTCCGCGCCTGGCTCTCGCCATTCGTCTTCTGGTTCTTCATCCCCGCCGGCGCGCTGGGCATCCTCTGCCTCCAGTACGTCACCGGCGGCGAGTGGGGTGTGCTGATCCGCCGTCCCCTCGGCGCGGCCGCGCGCACGATCCCGCTCTTCCTCCTCTTCGGCCTTCCCGTGGTCCTGGGACTCCAGCACATCTATGTCTGGGCCAACGAGAACATCGTCGCGCACGACCACCTGCTCCAGCAGAAGCAGCTCTGGCTGAATCCCACGGGCTGGCTGGTGCGCACGCTCCTCTACTTCGCGCTCTGGTCGCTGTGGGCCTGGCGCATCCGCCGGCTCTCGCTGAAGTTCTACGAAGACCGTTCGCCGTACGTCGAGCTCACGCGCCGCAAGTGGGCCGCGTCCGGCCTGCTGGTGTACGTCTTCACGCTCACGTTCACCGGCATCGACTGGGTCATGTCGCTCGAGCCGAAGTGGTACTCCTCGATGTTCGGCATCGCCTTCCTCGTCAGCGCCGGCTTGTCGGCCTTCGCCTTCGTAACGCTCTTCCTCTGCCTGCTGGCCGGCAACAAGGCCATGGAAGACATCCTCAAGCCGTCGCACTTCCGCGATCTCGGCAACCTGATGCTCGCCTTCACCATGCTGTGGGCGTACACCAACTTTTCGCAGTTCCTGCTGATCTGGTACGGCAACATCAAGGAAGAGACGCCCTACTACCTCACCCGCATGCACGGTGTGTGGGGCTGGATGGCCCTGGCCCTGATCCTCTTCCACTTCTTCCTGCCGTTCACGATGCTGCTCATGCGCGACATCAAGGACCGGCCGAAGACCATCATGATCGTCACGATCGTCATCCTGTTGATGCGGTTCGTCGACACCTACTGGCTGATCGCGCCGGCCTTCTACGGCGAGGAGTTCCACTTCCCCTGGATCACGATCTTTGCCTTCCTCGGCATCGGCGGCGTCTGGCTGTTCGCCTTCCTCGCGCAACTGAAGGGCCAGACCATCATCCCGATCCATGAGACGTGGGTCGAAGAAGCGATCCGTGAAGGCGCGCTCACCACCGAGGCCCGCAATGCCTGACCACTACGACTACAGAAACGATGACCTTTTCAATCCGGAGACGCACCACGAGTCGTCGGACGTCCCGACCCGCGCCCTCTTCTGGGCCATGATCTTCTTCGTCGGCTTTTCGGTCGTCAGCGGGTTCGTGGTCCTTTTTCTGTACAAAGCCTTCGTGAACAGCGAGCGCAAACAGAATGAGGCGCCGATGACCTCCGTGGCCCGGCCCGCGAACGCGTACGTGCCGCAGAACCAGCCGCTGCTCCAGCCCTTTCCGAAGAAGGGTCAGGGCGACGAGCCGATCGCACCGAACAGCAATACCCCGGTCACCGATCTCGCCGACATGCGCCGCGCGGAAGACACCGTGCTGCACAGCTACGGCTACGTCGACCGGCAGAAGGGCATCGTGCGCATCCCCATCGATGAGGCCAAGGAGCTCGTGCTCGGCCGCCTGCCGGGCACACCCGCTTTGACGCCACAGGCGGAGGAGACTGGTTCCTCGGGGTTCCTCGGAGTTCCTCGGAGTTCCTCGGCTCCGGCTACCGCTCCCGCTCCCGCATCCCCGAGGAACTCCG
>JAXDJK010000572.1:0-4120 GCA_034665665.1 Acidobacteriota bacterium | reverse complement strand
CCCCCCAACTGATGCCCTACAGCGAGCGCTTCTTGCCGCGGATGTTCCGGCGCGAGCCTTTGGCTTTGCCACCGCCACCGCCGCCGCCGTAACCACCGCCGCCGCCACCACCGTAGTTGTCGCGGTCGTAGTCGTAACCGCCACCGCCGCCGGCACCGGGGCCGCCGCCGGCGTAACCACCGCCGCCGCCACCGGCGTAGCCACCACCGCCACCGCCGTAGCCGCCGCCACCACCACCGCCCGGGGCACGCCGCGGACGGTCTTCGGCCGCGTTGACGCGTAGCGAACGACCGCCCATCTGATAGTTGTTGAATTTCTCGATCGCCTGGGCGGCTTCTTCATCCGACCCGAGCTCGACGAACGCAAAACCGCGAGGGCGGCGAGTCTCGCGGTCGGTCGGAAGGAAGACGTCCTTCACGGTACCGGCGGCCGAGAAAAGCTGCTGCAGCTCTTCTTTCGTCGTGTTGTAATCGAGGTTGCCTACGAAGACCTTGGAAGCCATAGCTCTCCTAATTTCATCTAACGCCACGGAAGACGGCTCCCGGCCTTCGTCCGCACGCGATGCAGAGAATAATCGTTACACCCGTTCCGTTCAACTCAAAGCTCCCCTACTGTCGCATTCCCGCGACCATTCCCTGACAGTCGAGGCAGTACAAACGAAGAAGGAATCGATATTTTGTCATTTGAAACACTCGGGCTGAGCCCGAAGCTACTCCAGGCCGTCACAGACATGGGTTACGCAACTCCGACGCCCATCCAGGCAGCGGCCGTTCCGTCCATCCTGAAAAAGACCGACCTCATCGGCATCGCCCAGACGGGCACCGGAAAAACCGCCGCATTCGTGCTGCCGCTGCTTCAGCGGCTCGCCGAAATGCCGCCCTCGCGCCATGCCCGCGCCCTCATCGTTGCTCCAACGCGCGAGCTCGCGCTGCAGATCGACGAGAACGTCCGCACCCTTTCGAAGCACCTACGCTTCCGCGTCGCCACGATCTTCGGCGGCGTCAACGAAGGACCGCAGAAGACCGCGGTCCGTAACGGCGTCGACATCATCGTCGCCACCCCCGGCCGCCTGATCGACCTGATGGGCTCACGCCACGTCAGTCTCGAGGCAGTGAAGATCCTCGTGCTCGACGAGGCCGACCGGATGCTGGACATGGGTTTCCTCCCCCAGATCCGCCGCATCGTCAACGCCGTGCCGAAGGAGCGCCAGACCCTGCTCTTCTCCGCCACGCTGTCGAAGGACATCGAGAAGATCACCGGCGAGTTCCTCCGCTCCCCGGAGAAGATCGAGATCGGCCGCCGCCACAATCCGGCCGAGACCGTCGCGCAGTTCCTCTACCCGGTCGCGAAGAGCCGCAAGGCCGACCTGCTGGTGCACCTGCTGAAGGATCAGTCGCTCGACTCGGTGCTGGTGTTCTCGCGCACCAAGCACGGCGCCGACAAGATCAGCCGCCGCCTGCAGCAGGCCGGCATCGACTCGGCCACGATCCATTCGAACCGCAGCCAGGGCCAGCGCGTTGCCGCGTTGAGCGCCTTCAAGACGGGCCGCTGCCGCGTGCTGGTAGCCACCGACATCGCCGCCCGCGGCATCGACGTCGAGGGCATCTCGCACGTCATCAACTTCGACTTCCCGATGCATCCGGAGGATTACATCCACCGGATCGGCCGCACCGGCCGCGCCGAAGCCGTTGGTGATGCCATCAGCTTCGTGACCGCGGACGATGAAGAGGCCGTGCGCGATCTGGAGAAGCTGATGAAGAAGACGGTCGAGCGCGTGAAGGTCGAAGGCTTCGACTACACCGATTACGCGCCGGCCCACTCGCCGCAGTTCCAGAAGCGCCGCCCCGCGTCGCACGGACGCCCGCAGCAGCAGCGCCGTCCGGGTGCCTCGTCATCGTCGCGGCCGGGCTCCGGCGGACGTCCCGGCGCCGCGCGCCAGCACGGCTCGACACCTTCGCGTCCCGCCGCCGCCGCCGCGCGGCCCTCGCGCAACCGGGTGTAACGCTACGTCCCCAAGCGTGCCGGACTACGCGGAGCGTTTGGAGTGCGGCGCTTTCCCGCCGCTTTTGTATAGCCATGAGCAGCGCATGTGGCTGTACAAGAGCGGCGGGAAAGCGCCGCACTCCAAACACTTCGTGTAGTCCGGCACGTTCTTCGACGGAAACGCCGTCACGACTGGGCGACCTTCGCTTCCAACTCCGCCCACCGCGTGTACAACCGCTCCACCTCCGCCTGCGCGGCGGCGAGCTCCGCGAACCGCTGCTGCAGCGCGCTCGCATCCGCGGCCACGGCCGGATCGTGCGCCCGGCGCTCGGCCTCACCCATCGCCTCCTCCGCGGCCTGCACGGCGGCTTCGATGCCCTCGAGCTCGCGCTGCTCCAGGTAGCCGAGCTTCTTCTTCGCGGCCGTGCGCGCGTCCTTCACGGCATCCGGCGGCCGGATGGATGACGCGGTGGCGCGACCGCGGCGGCTGGCTGCCCACTGCGGGTAATCGGCGAAGTACTCGGCCCCGCCCTGGCCGTCGAGGGCCAGCACTTGCGTGGAGACGCGGTCGAGCAGATACCGGTCATGCGTGACCAGCACCAGCGCGCCGGGGAACTCCAGCAGCGATTCTTCGAGCACGTCCAGCGTGGCGATATCGAGGTCGTTGGTCGGCTCGTCGAGCACCAGCAGGTCGGCCGGTTTGAGCATCAGCCTCGCCAGAACGATGCGCGCCTTCTCGCCGCCGGAGAGCCGTGAGACCGAGGTCTCGAGCTGTTCGGTGCGGAAGAGGAAGCGCTTGGCCCATGCCACGACGTGCAACGTACGCTCGCCGAACACCACGGTATCGCCCTCGGGCGAGAGCGCACGGCGGAGGGTGATGTTGGGATCGAGTGACTCGCGGTTCTGCTCGAAGTAGACGATGCGCAGCCGGTCCGCGGCCTGGATCGTCCCGGCGTCGGGCTCCAGCTCGCCGATGATCATCCGCAGCAGCGTGGTCTTGCCCGAACCGTTCGGCCCGAGGATGCCCAGGCGTGCACCTGGGGTGAGCAGCAGATCGAGATTGCGGACGATGGCCTGTTTGCCAAGGGTCTTCGATACGCCCTTCCCCACCAGCAACCGCTTGGTCTTCCGCTCCGAGGCCGTGAAATCGATGCCGGCGGATGCACCGCCGGAGCGCGAGCGGCTCTCATCGAGATCGCCGATGAGCCGTTCCGCGTTCTGGATGCGCGCTTTCGACTTGGTGGTCCTGGCCTTGGGCCCGCGGCGCAGCCACTCCATCTCGCGGCGCACGAGATTCGCCAGCGTCTCCTGGTACGAGGCCTCGTTGCGCAGGACTTCGTCGCGGCGCTCGAGGAGATCGCTGTACGTGCCGTTCACCTCGAGCAGACCGTTCGCATAGACGCGGCTCAGCTCGAGCATGCGCTTGGTGATGTTCTCGAGGAAGTAGCGGTCGTGGCTGACCACTACGAAGGCCTCCGGCTCCTCGCGCAGCAGTTCTTCGAGCCAGAGGATGCCTTCGACGTCGAGGTGGTTGGTGGGCTCGTCGAGGAGCAGCACGTCCGGCTCGCGAGCCAGCTCGAGGGCGATGGCCAGGCGCTTGCGCCAGCCGCCGGATAGGACGTCCGTGGCCACGGTGCCGTCGTTGAAGCCGGCCTTGCCGAGGGCCAGGGAGGCGCGCACGTGCTTCTCGTGATCGTCCAGCGTGGCCTGGTCGGCCAGCGCTTCGAGCACGACCTCTTCCGCCGATTTGCCGGGCGCGAAGACCGGATCCTGCGGCACGTATCCGATGCGCACGCCGCGGCGGACGGCACGCACGCCGTCGTCTGCCTCCTCGGCACCGGCCAGGATTTTCAGCAGCGTCGACTTGCCGGCGCCGTTGGGGCCGACCAGCCCGACGTGATCGCCCTTGAAGAGCGTGAACGAGAGACCTTCGAACAGCGGCCGCGAGCCATAGGCCTTGCTGAGGTTTTCACAGGAGAGGAGTACCTGACGAGACATTCGTTTCGCAGTTTATCCCGGGATAAACTAATGGCTCCGTGAAGCGTTTCTTTCTGGCTCTCCTGCTCGCCATCGTCGCGCTGGTGGCAGTGCTCGTCATCCGCGCCACGACCGTCTCCTCGCGCCAGATTGCCGCAAC
>JAXDJK010000571.1:0-4878 GCA_034665665.1 Acidobacteriota bacterium | reverse complement strand
ATCGGGGAGGATCACCGTCTCGAACTCCAACCCCTTGGCCGCGTGCACCGAGAGGATGCGCACCGCGTTCTTCGTCTCGTCCACGAGACTCGGCTCCATCTCGTCCGGCTCCGTGCGCCGCCGGGTGATCTCGTCGACAAACTGCCGCACCGAGCCGCCGGTGGCCAGGTCGTAATCGAAGGCGATGGCCCGCAGGTGCTCGAGGTGGCGCATGTGCCGCGCGCCCTCCACGGCCGCGGCGTAGATCGATTCGATGCCCGAGCTCTCCACGATCCGGTCCATCAAGTGGCTGACCGTGAGATGCCGCGCCGCCTCGCGATAGCCCGCGATCGTGGCCAGAAAGGACTGCCACGCATCGGTACCGTCAGCGTGGCCGCCGGCGATCCCGCCAGCGATCTCGTCGTCCGTCAGCGCAAAGTACGGCGTGCGCGCCGCCGAGATCTGTGCACCGCGGTCGAACGGATAGCCTACCGCGCGCAGCACCGCCAGCAGGTCCACCGGCGCCCGCCGGTCCAGGAACAGCCGCGTTGGCGGCAGCACGTACTCGATGTCGTAGCGGTCGAACGTGTCCAGGTAATCGTCCAGCTTCGTCAGCCGCCGGAAGAGAATGGCGAAGCGCTGCAGATCGTGCTCGCTGCCGTCGCGGTGCGTGACGATCCACTCGGCGATGGTCTCGGCTTCGGCAAAATACCGGTCCGATTTCTCCTCCGCGTTCGTCTGGAGCATGGTGATGCGCGCGTCCAGCGGCCGCCGAGCGGTCGTTCGACCCGCGCGAAGCGCGTTGTAGGCCGGGCGGAAGACGTTCGGGTCGTGCTCCGTCTCCGGGAAGAGGCAGTCGAAGATCGCGTTCACCGCTTCCAGCAGCGGCGCGTCGCTCCGGTACTGATCGAGCAACTGGCGCCGCTCCGCGCCAGCATCGCGCAGCGCCTTGGTCATCCGGTAGTACGTCTCCGGATCGGCGCGCCGGAAGCCGTAGATCGACTGCTTCGGATCGCCGACCACGATCATTCGTCCCGGGACGAAGGCGTTATCCGCATCGCGCGCCAGCCGGTCGATGATCCGCGCCTGGGTGCGGTCCGTATCCTGGAACTCGTCGACGAAGATGAAGTCGAATTGCGAGCGCGCCCGCGACAGCACGGCCGGGTCGTCCAGCACCGCCAGGGTGCGCAGCAGCAGGTCGTCGAAATCGACTACGCCGAGCTTCCGCTTCTCGCCGTCGAGGAACTCGATGAACCGTCGCCCCAGGGCCAGGAGGGCCATGGCCGCGCGATGGCTGGCCAGCCGGTCGTAGATCGAGTCGCCCTTCTCGCCCGAGCGGAGCACCGTCATCGGCTCCTTCAGCGGACCGCAGCCGCGGTAGTCGATCTCCCGCAGCCGCGTCACGATCGGCTGGAGGAAGATCAGCCAGCCGTCGAGCGAATCCGGCCGCGTGTCGTGCTCGAGGAAGTACTCCGCCACCTGCCGCGCCGCCGGATCCTTCACGCCGGCCGTGCTGCTGCGGCGGACCCACGTCACCGCGTCCTCCAGCGAGGCCTGCACCAGCGCGAACGTGCCGAGGTCGTAATCCAGCTCGCCGAGGAGATCGCGCCGGTCCAGCAGCGCGAACAGCACATCCCGGATGGCGAAGAGGTAGCCGAGGTGCGCGAACACCACCTCCCACTCCGCCACGATCTCCGGCGTCGGATGGAGGCGCGTCTCCTCATCCACCCAGGCGTCGTACAGCTGCCCGTAGAGCAGCGACCGCTCGAAACCCTCGATGATCCGGAACTGCGGATCCAGCCCCGCCTCGATGGGGAAGGTGCGCAGCAGCGACTGGCAGAACGAATGGATGGTCTGCGAGCGCAGGGTGTCGATATTCGCCAGATGACGCGTCACCCGCCGCCGCGCCGCGTCCACATCCTCGATCACCACCAACGGATGCGGCGACCCCTTCGGCCAAACCACCGGTTCTCCCGCCAACCGCCAACCGCCAACCGCCAACTCCTCCCCGCCAACCGCCAACTCGCGCTCCAGCTCCTCCAGCGCCCCACGAATGCGGTCCGCGATCTCCCCCGCAGCCTTCTCCGTGAACGTCACCAGCACGATCCGCTCGGGCGAGAGATCGTCCTGCTCCAGCATCAGCTTCAGCACTTCCGCCACGATGGCCGTGGTCTTGCCGGTGCCGGCGCCGGCCTCGATGACCACGTTGCGCCGCCGCGGCGCCGCAACCACCGGCCCGCTGAAGTCGAATGCCCGCTGCACCGTCATCGTCCGTACGCCTCGGCCAGCAGCGTGCGCGGGTCCTTCCACTGCTGCACCGCGTAGCGCTCGTCGAGGTCGTGCTTCGTGCGGCAGGAGTGATTCACCGGGCAGTACTTGCACGAATCGAAATCGCCCTCGTTCGGGAAGGCCGGGAACGACCCGCCGAGGATCGCCAGCATGAAGATGCGCAGCGTCTCCAGCAGCCCCTCCTGCTTGTCCGCCAGCACGAATGCGAACTTGGCCGGCTTCAAGTTCTCCACTACCAGCGGCTTGATCGTGGCGCTCACGTCCTTCGGATCGACCTCGAAGAACGTGGCCACCGCCATCGCATACAGCGCGAGCTGCAGCCGCACGCCGCGATCGATCTTGCCGGCCAGATCCAGGTGCCGCAGGGCCTTGCCCGACTTGTAATCGACGATGCGGAAGCGGCCGTCGTTGCCCGAATCGATCCGGTCGATGGTCCCCTCCACCTTCACCGTGGCCCCATCCTCGATCGGCACGAGAAACGGCTCCGGATGATCGGGCGTCTGGCGGTGCTTCATCCCAAAGCGGTACTCGAACTTGGCCGGGGTCAGACCCTTCTCTTCCAGGTCGGCCAGGTCGTGCGACACGAAATCGCGCAGGATGCGCTTCGTGGCCCGCCGCTCGATGTCGCGCACCGTGCGGTTGAACGGCGGCACGCGCCGCTCGTGCTCGTTGAACGCGTCGTCGATGAGCTGCTCGAGCCGGATCACCAGATCGTCCGGCAACCGCGGGAGCGACGCGCAGGCGGCGGCGAAGCGCTCCGGCGGCAGCTCGCGGTACAGCCGTTCCAGGATCCCGTGGTCGAGCGTCCCCTTGTCGCGGTGATCGATCTGCAGCTCCCGCTCCGGGTGATCGATGTCCGTCACGCCGAGGAGATGCTTGAGCAGGAACTTCTGCGGGCACTCGCCGAAATCTTCCAGCTGTGTCGGCGAGAGGGACACCAGCCGCTCCTTCATGGCCGGATGCAGCGTCGTCAGGTAGCCGTCGAAGACCGACCCGGTGCCCGCCTTCGCCAGTAGCTGCAACGGCCGCCGTGGCGCGGCGGTCATGGGATGCGGCGGCGCGGGCAGCACCGTCTCCGGCGTGAAGCTCCGCAGATAGCGCGAAGGCCGCAGCACCTTGCCGAAGCCGTCGGTGCCCGCGTACGCGAATACCAGCTCGCCGTGCGTGCCATCGAACAGCAGCCGATGCAGCAGCGCTTCTTCGTCGCGCCCATCGCCGATCTCACGTACCCCCAGGCGCTGCCGATCGCCATCCGGCACCAGTGGATCTTCCGTACGGCGCTGCGGAAAGACATCGTCCTGCATGCGCACCACGAACAGGTGCTCGAACGAATGCCCGCGGAAGCGCATTACGTCGCCGGCCCACACGACCGGCAGGGGAGTGGACGCGGAGTGCCGCTGCGAGAGCCGCACATGCTCCAGCGCATCGAGCATCGACGGCACGTCCGTGCCGCGGTTCCAGGCCGACGCGCGCCGGAACAGCGCCGCCACCTCGTCGATGGCCTCGGCAGCCGCGAGGTCCTGCTCCGTCTCGATCCGGAACAGACTGGCCGCGCGCCCGAGGAACGAAGCATCGATCTTCGCCGTCAGCTCCTCCAGCTCCGCCACGAGCGTCAGATACGTATCCACCTCGCGCACGCGATGATTGCGGAACGGCGCCAGGTCCGCCGTCGTCCCGCCTGCCACGCGCGCCTTCCGTGCCGCCGCGTCGACGCCATCGACATCCAGCGCCGTCTTCGTACGCAGCCCATCGCGCACCAGCTCCAGCACATCCGTCCGCGGAAAGCCCCGCTCCGCCAGCCGCAGCAGCGTCACCACCCCGCGCCCGATCCGATGCGCCGTCAGCGGGCACTCGTCGTCGAGCGTCGTCGCAAACCCCTGCTGCCCCGCGAACCGTTGCAACAGCCGCACGTCGTACAACTCCAGCGACCGCCCGACGATCCCGATCGCCCGCGGATCCGCCCCGCCAGCCAGCAACCTCGCCACAGCCGCACAAACCCCCGCCAGCTCATCATGATGCGTCTCATACGGCGTCACCCGCACCCGAGGAACTCCGAGGAACTCCGAGGAACTCCGAGGAACCGCCTCCCCGAACATCCCCAGCACCCGCCCCGCGAACGCCATCTCCGACGGCACCCACGCCCCCGCCAGCTTCCCCGCCGCGCGCAGCGCCTCCACCACCTGCTGCTGCACGCCGGTCATGTCGTAGAACCCGGCCAGCAACTGCGGCCGCAAGCGTGTACAAAGGTTTGCCGCCTTCAGCAGCAGATCCGCCGGATCGATGGCCCCCAGCTGCGCGACGAGCCGTTCGTACTCGGTCCAGACGCGCAGCAGCACCTGCGTCCGCTGCGCATTGCGGAGCGAGCGGGGCTGATTGCGCAGCCGCTGCGCGAAGGTGGCCAGCGGAATCCCGCTGTCCCGCACGTCGCGATACGAGCGCTCCAGCATCGCCGCCACCCCGCGGCTCTCCATCATCGGATGCTCGACCGTGCGCACCGCCGTACGCATGGCCAGCCGCCGTTCGGCGTCGGACGCCACACGCGGGAACTCCCCCGCATCGTTGATCACCCGCCGCGCCAGCTCCTCCAGCGTCCGTAACCGCAACCCGGCC
>JAXDJK010000570.1:0-4488 GCA_034665665.1 Acidobacteriota bacterium | reverse complement strand
GGAAACGCCAGCAGCAGAAACGCCAGGAAGTACACCCGCTTCGGCTTTGCTTCCATAATCGAACCCTCCGTTTGTATAGGTGGGACCGGGAACCGGCTTTCCCTACCCCGCTGATGCTACGCTCCTTCGCGTGTCGTTCCGGCGCAATCTGCTGACGGGTGAGCCGATCGTCTTTTCGCCCGAGCGCGCGGCACGGCCGCGGGCATTCCTGGACGACGCGACGGCCCTCACCTGCCCCTTCTGTCCCGGTCACGAGCACGAGACGCCGCCGTCGCTCGCGGTGGCCGGCGAGCCGTGGCGGGTGCGGGTATTCGCGAACAAGTACCCGTCCGTGACCGGCGCGGAGGTGATCGTGGAGGCGGCGGAGCACGAAGCGCGCTTCGAGGACGTCGATCACGCGGCGGACGTGGTGGCGATGTACGTGGAACGCTACCGCGCGCACTCTGATGCGGCGTACGTGTCGCTCTTCAAGAACGAAGGGGCGGCGGCGGGGTCGTCGATCCCGCATCTGCACTCGCAGGTGATGCCGCTGCCGTTCGTGCCGCCGCGCGTCACGCGTGAGCTGGCGGGCTTCCGCGATGCCTGTCCGCTCTGCGCGCGGCCGGGCGAGGTGATCGTGGAGACGGAGCACTTCACCTGGCTGGCGCCGCACGCGTCGTGGATGCCGTACCAGCAGTGGCTGGTGCCGAAACGGCACGCGTGCGAAATGACGGCGCTCGATGGCGCGGCGCTCGCGGAGCTGGCATCGCTGCTGCGCGCGTCGGCGGGGAAGATGCGCACGCTGGCTCCGGCGTTCAACTGGATGTTCCTGAACTTCCCCCGCGAGCCGCAGGCGCACTGGTACGTCGACCTGTTTCCACGCATGACCACCATCGCAGGATTCGAGTTGGGAACCGGCACGTTTGTTGAGATCATCGATCCGGCTGCCGCGGCACGGCAGTTCCGCTCATGATCCCTCTTCGCGACGACAATCCCCGGCGCTCCGTGCCGTCGTGACGTTCGCGCTGATCGCGCTGAACGTGCTCGGGTTTCTGCGCGAAGGCCGCAACCAGCGCCACCGTGGTGGTACCAGCAACGGTGAAAGTATTACGCGAAGCGTTTGGAGTGCGGCGCTTTCCCGCCGCTTTGGTACAGCCACAGGCACTGCTCATGGCTATACAAGAGCGGCGGGAAAGCGCCGCACTCCAAACGCTTCGCGTATTCGCGTTCCGGGCTACCGCCAGCGCTTGATCTTCGGCCAGATCTTGGCCATCGGGTATTTGAACCCGGTGCAGTAGTAGATCGGGCCGTTCTCGTCGGGCATGGCGTAGGGGTGAAACCGTTGGGCGGCGATGCGGACGGTGGTCCAGTCCTCGGGGTCGGTGTGGCGTTCGATCAGGATGACGGATTCGCCGGTGTAGCCGCGGTAGCCCCAGTACCAGTAGCTCTGGTGCACGGAGATGGCGGGGGGGAGGCCGTACTTCGGGCCGTACCAGTCGATGGCGGCGGCCTGGCCGTAGTTGCTGCCCACGATGGCCGTCTTGGCGCGGACGTCCGGCGGGAGGGCGTTGTAGATCGAAGCGACCTGCCGGACCATCTCCTCCCAGCCGAACTGGTCGGAGAAGAGCTGCGGCATTTCGGAGGTGTGGGAGACCTCGGAGTGATGCGGCTTGATGCCGAGGGAGCGCTGGTAGGCCAGGTAACGCTCGGGCGGGAGAATCGGCAAGGCCAGGGGCACGGCGATCGCGCCGCCGAGGATCACGATGACGAAGGCGGCCACCGCGGCGGCGCGCCAGCGGGAGATCCAGACGGCGCCGGCCGCGAACAGCAGCGGGTAGATCGGCGCGACGTAGTAGTCCTTCCCTTCCAGCGCGATGAAGGTGGCCAGCACCACCACGTAAATCCACGCCAGCACTCGATAGCGCGCGTTGGCGAAGAGCCACACCAGGCCCGCCAGGCAGAGCGGCGCGGCGAAGGGATCGAGCATCATGGCCTGCTGCTTGAGGAATTCCAGCGGCCCGACGACGACGTTCTTGCCGCTGTTCTTCACGTTCTCGAGCAGCTCCAGCGTCGGGAAGCCGTGCTGCCATTGCCAGAGCAGGTTGGGCAGGAACAGCAGCAGCGCGATCGCGCCGCCGGCGTAGATCCAGGGGCGCAGCAGTGAACGGCGGAGCGGCGTGAGCACGAGTCCCACGGCCACGGCGAAACCGAGGAACACCATGGAGTGCTTGTTCTCGAGACCGACGCCGGCCAGCACGCCGAAGACCAGCCACAGCTTCTCGTTGCCGCCGTTGGCGAGCTCGATGAGCACGAGGATGCAGCCGAGCCAGAACAGGTGCTCGAACACATTCATCGAGAGGAACGAATCGAGTCCGAGGTAGATCGGCGCGAAGAGCACGGCCGTGCAGGCCAGCGCCTGCGCCACACGGTTGCCGCCGAGGCGCGCGGCGATGACGCCGGTGAGCACGATCCGGCCGGTGCCGGCCAGTGTGGCCAGGAGGCGGAAGCCGCGCAGGCCGAGACCGTGCGACAGCCACTCCCCGATCCGCGCGTAGATCGCGACGAGTGGGGAATGATCGACGTAGCCCCAGGCGAGATGGTGGCCGCAGGCGATGTAATACAGCTCATCGCGGAAGTAGTGATAGAAGCCGCTGGCGTAGAGATGGACGGCGAGCTTGACCGCCGCCAAACCGAGAATGAGGGGCCAGTAGGGACGGCGAGCGTTCATACCGCGTTAGGGAGCCGGCTTGCCGAGCGAGCGCTCCAGGTGCTCGTAGGCCTGGCGCAGCGACTCGCTCGGGGCGGTGAGCTCCGCGAAGGCCTCGCGATAGATCATCCCCACCCGCGCGTAATTGTGCTCGCGTAAGCCGAACAGCACCTCGCGCAACGCTTCCGCCGCCGCGGCGCCGAGCTCGGGACGGGTCACTTCCCGCTCCAGGATGGCCTGCACGGCGCGGAGCGACTCCTCGTCCGGCGCGTGTGCCGCTGCCGGCGAAACGTTGAGGGCGGGGATCTTCATGGTGGTCGGCCGCGGCTCGTTGACTGGAGCGTTGACGGCGGCGCTGCCGGACATCTCCATCGAGCCCGGAAGCTCTTTGAGCTGCGGGCTGAACTTGCCCATCATGAAGAAGAGCTCTTTCTCGTTGGCGAAGTTGCCGACCAGGCGGGCCGACTTGGCCAGCTCGAGGTGCTCGGATTCCTGCAGCATGATGAAGGCGCGGGCGCGGTCCTCGAGGGCGATGCGCTTGGCGTGGACCTTCCACGCGGTGAGCGTGCCCTGGATGAAGCAGGCCTGCCCGGCGCGGATGCTCACCGCTTCGACCGTGACGTTTTCCTCGATGCGGATCGAGCCATTGGTCGACTCGATCTCGGAGTAGTTGCCGGAGTTCTGGATGACGAGGTTGCCCGGGGTCTTGATCGACAGCTGCCCGTGCGCGTTGACCCGGATCTCGGTCCCGCGCGGAATGATCATCGTGGGGAAATTCGCCTGTTCGCCCGTGGCACTCATCACGACCTCCTCTTCCCTAACCCAGTGAACGCGGACGGCAACGGGTCGAAGTTCTTGTACTCCTTGCTGGTGCGCGCGCGCATGAGCAGGATGGCCTCGTTGCTCCAAGTGTGATTCAGGATATAGATCCGGGGGTCGATGGGGGCATACGTGCCGGGCAGCTCGAGATCGCTGCGCACCTCGTAGTGCAGGTGCGAGTTCGTGCTCCAGCCGGTGCTGCCGACCGTGGCGATGACGTCGCCCTGCTTCACGGTCTGGCCGGCCTGCACGCGCACCGTGTCGCAGTGGCCGTAGATGGTGATGAAGCGGTCGGCGTGCTTGAGCACGACCACGTTGCCGAACCGCCACCAGGCCACGCTCTGCCCGAGGGGATAGCGGCCGGCGAAACTGACGACGCCGTCGGCCGTGGCGAAGACGTTGGTACCGGTCGGCGCGGAGAGGTCGAGGCCTTTGTGGAAGTCGCTGGCCCGCGTGAACGGCGAGACGCGCATGCCGAAGGGCGAGGTCAGGACGAACTGGTCGGACGGCAGCGGGAGGATCGACGGGGTGTGCCGGACGATCTCGGCGTTGGCGGATTCGTACTGGGCAATGAGGTCGATCTGCAGCTCGAGGCGCTGCATGGCGTTCTTGAGCGAGAGCTCGCGGCGGCGGGCATCGTCGAGCACTTCATTGCCGGGATCGACGCGGTTGGGCGTGGAGAAACCGCCCTGCCCGAGGGAGCGCTCCAGGCCGTAGACGGTGATCAGCTTCTCCACGCGGAGGCGCTGCTCTTCGAGGCTGCGCTCCAGCGACGACATCTGCATGACGTTCTCGCGCAACCGCTCGCGCTGGATGCCCCGCTCCTGGCGCTGCTCGTTGAGGAAGTTGGTCTTGTAGACCCGGCGGATGACGGTAGGCGCCGCGGCCATCGAGCCGATCAGCCCCGCCAGCACGATCGAAAGTGCGACGATCCCCACGACCACCCTGCGACGGTCGAAGAAGAAGTACCGCACGCGGCGACG
>JAXDJK010000569.1:0-4831 GCA_034665665.1 Acidobacteriota bacterium | reverse complement strand
GGGGTGCCTGGGTGTTCCGCGGGCGCTGGCCGAGGAACTCCGAGGAACTCCGAGGAACCCGAGGAACTCCGAGGAACCGTATCATTCCCCCATGTCCGACGTCCTCTGGATCAACGGCCGGTTCACGACCACCGATGAGCGCGTGCTCGGGGTCGAGGATCGGGGATTCCAGTTCGGCGATGCCGTGTACGAGGTCTTCAAGTTCGTGGGCGGGCGTCCGGCCTTCATGGCTGAGCATTTCCGGCGGCTCACGAGCGGGCTGGACGAGCTCGAGATCGGGCATCCGTGGCCGGACTCCGCCTCGTTCCAGGAGACCATGCGCGAGCTCGTGGCGCGCACCGCCTTCGAGGCCGGCATCGTTTACATCCAGGTCACGCGGGGGGAGGCCGAGCGCGCGCACTTCTGGCCCGAGCGCATCACGCCAACCGCCGTGGCCTACTCACGCCGCATGACCTTTCCGGACGCGGTCAAGAAAGACCGCGGCATCAAGGTCATCACCACGTCCGATCTCCGCTGGCAGGGTTGCAACGTCAAGTCGGTGAACCTCCTCGGCAATGCGCTGGCGAAGAAGCAGGCCCAGCGCGCGGGCGTCGACGAAGCGCTGCTGCTCGCCGGCGGCACGGTGCGCGAGGGCGCAAGCTCGAACTTCTTTGCCGTCCGCGGCGGACGCCTGATCACGCACCCGCTCGACGAGCATGTGCTCCCCGGCGTGGTGCGCGACAAGGTCATCGACCTCGCGCTCGATGCCAGGATCCGCGTCGATGAGCGCCCGCTGCGGGAGGCCGAGCTCTTCGACCTCGATGAAGCGTTCATGACCAGCACCACCCAGGCGGTCATGCCGATCACGGAGGTCGACGGCCGTGCCATCGGCAACAGCCGCTGCGGCGAGATCACCCGGCGCCTGCAGGAGCAGTTCGATCAGCTCGAAGCGCGCGCCTGATGCTGGTGCGGTCCGCGCAGCTCGCGGAGATCGCGGCGGGCCACCAGCAGGAACCACACCCCGCAGAGTCCGGACGCCACCAGCAGTACGCCCAGTCCGGCCTCGATGATGTCGAGCGCGCTCCAGACGTCGCGCACCAACCATCCGGACAGCACGAACGCCGCAAATGCGTACATACCGCCGAGGACTGCCAAGGCAATATTTCCCCGACGCGATTGAATCCTCATGGATGGACTCACGTTCGCCCCCTTGTACAGAAGGGGCGATTGTAACTGCATTACGGATAGAGCGATTGCACGAGTGCAGCGTATCCATTGAACGGCAGCGTCCGCTTGATGTCGCCTGTGCCGAGCAGTTTCTCCGTCCATTGTGACCAGCGGGGATGCGGCCTGGCGGGATCGACGTTCGACTCGAACGGATATTCGACGGGCGCAATCGCTTCCCAGAATGTCGTCGGCCTCTCCGCCACCAGCTCGATCCGCACGATCGATTTCGCCGACTTGTAGCCGTACTTCCACGGCACGACCAGGCGGATCGGCGCGCCGTGCTGCTTCGGCAGCGCGTGGCCGTAAATGCCGGTCGCGAGAAACGTCAGCTCGTGCATGGCCTCGTCGATCCGCAACGCCTCGTGATACGGCCACGGATACGACGCCTGCCCCGCAATGGCGTGCTGCCGCTCGCGATCTTCCATGCTGACGAAACGGACGTAGCGCGCCGCGTGGGCCGGCTCAGCCATCGCTAACAGGTGTGCCAGCGGAAACCCGCTCCACGGCACCGCCATCGACCACGCCTCGACGCAGCGATGCCGGTACAGACGCTCCTCCAGCGGCATGATCCGCAACAGCTCGTCCAGCGAGAACCTCCGCGGCCTGGCCACAAGGCCCGTCACTTCCACGCTCCACGGATCGATGGCCATGCTCCCCGCGCCGCGCCACACTTCTTTGGTGGGCGTGATCTCGTAGAAGTTGTTATACGCCGCTGCGGTCAGTTCGTCCGTCAACGGGCAGTCGAGCGTAAAGCGATTGTTCCGCGGCACCGGATACGGCGCCGCCGCCGGCGGGATGGTCCGCGCCACCTCCGCCCGCGGCGGTCCCGCACATGCCGCCACCGCCAGCGCGCTCGCCAAAAAGGTGCGTCGCGAGAGGTATACCGATTCGGGTGTGGCCTCGCGCTCGGGGATGAGCATCCTCAATCCGAGATGATGTCCTTGAGGATGCTGCCGCCGATGCCGCCGATACCGCGCGACTCGTCGCGATTGCTGCCTGCGGCCGCGGCGATGCGGCTGGCGAAGCGGCTGAACGGGAGGGTCTGCAGGACCACGTGGCCGGGACCGGTGAGCACGGCGTAGAACAGCCCTTCGCCGCCGAAGAGCGCGTTGCGGAACCCGCCCACGAACTGGATCTCGTAGCGCACCGTGTCGGCCATCGAGACGATGCATCCGGTATCGACGCGGAGCTGTTCGCCCGGCGCGAGATTGAAGTCGAGCATGTTGCCGCCGGCGTGGAGGAAGACCAGTCCGTGCCCGGTCAGCTTCTGCAGGATGAAGCCTTCTCCGCCGAAGAGGCCCGCGCCGAAGCGTTTCGTGAAGGCAATCGAGAGATCGATGTTGCCGATGCCGCAGAGGAAGGCGTTCCGCTCCGCCAGGATGGTGTTGCCGTTCAGCTCCAGCGGGAAGATCTTCCCGGCGATCGGATTGGCCAGGGCCATCGTGGCCTGGGGCAGGTTGCAGCGGAAGCTGCTCATGAACAGCGATTCGCCCGCCAGGAACTTCCGCATCAGCCCCTTCATCAGCCCGCCCTGCATCTTGGCCTGCAGCTCGATGCCACTGGCCATGTAGAGCATCGACCCGGCCTCGGCAAACACTTCTTCGCCCTGCCGCAAGGTGACCTGCAGGGCCTGCATGACGTCACCGATGATCTTGTATTCCATGAGTCCCTCCGACGAATGCCGCGATCACCACGCATCATGAACGATCCCCGGCGGAGCGGGAAAGCGGAACCTAAAATGCCCATGAGGCCTTTTCCCCATCCCCGCGCGCCCCCTTCCTGCTTTATCGTGGCGCCGTGAACGTTGCAACTTTGATTGGACAAGCCGAGGAAGCACTCGAAGAGGGCGATACCGAGACCGCCCTCCGGGTCGGGAAACAGCTCATCGAGGCCCGCCATACATTCGGATTCGAAGCGGTGGCGCGCGCCCATCACGCCGACGGGGACGACGAGCAGGCTTTCGCCACCCTCGAACAGGGCGTCAAGGAGGCTCCGCACGTCTGGACGTTGTGGCACCTCCTCGGGAACTACGCCTCCGACGCCGAGGACTATCCACGCGCCTTCGAATGCTACGAGCGTGCGCTGGCCTGCGACCGTGTCGAGGCCGACGTCGTCCACCTCAATTACGCCGCCGATCTGCACAACGCCGGACGTGACGACGAAGTGCTGGCGCGGCTCGCGCTCGTGAAGGATCCGGAGTACACCACGCCTGTGGCCGTAGTCGCGGCGGACGCGCTGAACGCACTCGGCCGCCACCAGCAGGCGCTGGACGGCGCGCGGCAGGCCATCGCCGCCGCCCCGAACGATGCCGAAAACGCGGACCTGGCGCGCCTCTACTGCGCCATCGCCGAGGCCCTGCGGCAGCGCGACGATCGCGAAGGGGCGCTCGCCGCCTGCTGGAAAGCCATCGCGTACGACCACGACAGCGAGCGCGCCATGGCCCTCATCCGGGAAGTGGAAGCCCAATACTCCGGCAAGGCGCGCTACTTCCGCCTGCTCATCCAGGGGCGCGGCCCGAACCCCGAGGAGGGTGACGCGGCCGACCAGGGCTTCCTCATGAAGTGCGACGTCGTGGCCGACACCCCCGAAGAGGCGCTCCGCCTCATCGCCCGCTTCGAGCCGGCGGAGATGCGCGCCTCGCTGACCATCGAGGAGACCGAGTCGGTCCGCAGCGCGGAGGCCGACCAGCCGAAAGGCGTCTACTGGTTCAGCGGGCGCGCCTTCTATCAGGAGGACAAGGGTTGAGGCGTGCCGTCGCGGCGGCCACGACGCTGCTCGACGAGCTCGCAGCGCTCTACCCGGAAAGCAGCAAGACCACGCTGCGCCAGATCCTCCAGACCGGGCGCGTGCGGGTCAACGGCGAGGTCGAGAAGAACGCCAAGCGCGACCTCAGGGTGGGGGATGTCGTCGACGTGGCGCTGAAGGCGGTTGCGTCGATGCTCCCGCCGGAGCTGTCGATCCTGCACGAAGACGGCGACGTGATCGTCGTCTACAAAGCCCAGGGCCTGCTTACCGTGCCGACGGAGCGCGAGCGCGAGACGACGGCCCAGGCCTATCTGAACGCGTACCTCGGCAACCGGCGAGGGGAGGAGCGCATCCAGGTCGTGCACCGCCTCGACCGCGAGACTTCCGGCGTGCTGCTCTTCGCCAAGAACGCCTACTCCCGCGAGCAGCTCAAGGAGCAGTTCGCCGCGCACACGATCGACCGCATCTACATCGCCGTCGTCGAAGGCCGAATCGAACCGCCCGCCGGCACGTTCCGCACCTACCTCCGCGAGCGCCGCGACCTGAAGATGGAGAGCGTCCCCCCGCATATCGACGCCAAATTCGCCGTGACGCACTACAAGACCCTGCAGTCCAACGGCCGCTACACCATGCTCGAAGTGACCCTTGAGACCGGCCGCAAGAACCAGATCCGCACCCATCTCTCCGAAGCCGGCCACCCCGTCATCGGCGACCGCATGTACGGCAGCGAGATCAACCCCATCAACCGACTCGGTCTCCACGCCCGCCTCCTCGGCTTCGTGCACCCCACCACCGGCAAGAAGATGGTGTTCGAAGCGCCCGTGCCGACGGGGTTCACGCGGCTGTTCGGAAAGTAAGCTCGCGGTGTAGTGCGCGCCTC